>JAPLER010000334.1 GCA_026391115.1 Bacteroidota bacterium
GAATTTTAATGATGCTAATAAATCATTACAACAGATGCAACAAAAGACTCAGGAAAAAACTTTAACAGATATTAATTTTAATAGGCTTTTTAGAATATGGCCATATGCTTTAGCTTTTTGTATTTTAGGATTATTGGTTGGCAATTTCTATAGCAGATATATTGTTACTACATACTTTGCCACAACCAAAATAAATATCCAACAAAAAGAAGAAATAACGCTACAACAAGCAGTTTCAGGAACTTCACGAGATCCATTTAACGACAGAATTGCATATTTAAAATCAACTGCACTTGCAAGCACAGTTGTAAAAAAGTTGAATTTAGTTAATAATGTTATACTGCAAGGAAAGTTTAAGGATAAAAGCTTGTACAATATTGTAAAATGGAAGTTTTTAAATCAAAATCTAGATAACCCGAACCCTAATTTTTCAATTTTACTTATTCCAGTTAATGGAAAACTTGTTTTAGAATACAACAAAAAAAGGTACAATAATTTTGTTTTCAATAGCCCAATAAATCTTGAAAATTACATTATACAAATAGATTCGTTACGTCCATTTAATTTTACTTCTACTTTAAAATGTAGTTTAAAAGATGAACTTACTATTGCAACTGAAATAAGCAATAGCTTAACTATTAAGGCAGATAAAGAAAGTAATATTATTGACATTTCTTATTTTGATATATCGCCAGAAAGAGCAAAAGATGTATTAAACGCTGTAGTAGCAATTTATAATAATGTACTTAGTCAGGATAAATCTCAGGGTTTTTCGCAAGCAATTGATTTTATCAATAAAAGGCTAGTGACTTTCTTTGAGCTTAGAGCTTGATTCAATCGAAAATAATTTATCAAATTATCAGTCTTCTCACGGTTTCGTAAGCGAAAACTCTAATGGTCAATTATATTTAAATAAAGTACAAGAGATAGACAAAAAACTTGTTGATATTGATATACAAAAAGCTAATATAGAATCAATAGAAAAATTTGTTGATAACAATACCGATAAAGAATTTAACTACAATGTAGTAGGTGTAAATGATGCAGGTATACAAAAAAATATCGAGACCCTACAACAATTACGAATCGAAAAAGATAAACTTTTAAACACACTTACAACAACTCATCCATCAATAAAAATTATTGAAACTTATATTGCTCAAACCAAGCAAAACATAAAAGTTCAATTATCACTATATAAAAAAAATATCAACACTTCACGTGAATTTTGTTTAGGTAAGATAAATGAAACAAAATCTTTAATTAAATCTACACCAAGTGAAGAAAAAGGGTTAATTGATATTAAAAGAATGCGTAATATAAAAGAAGCACTTTTCTTGGCTTTATTACAAAAAAGAGAAGAAGCTGCTATCGCAAAAGCATCTACAACCACCGATACCAAAATTCTTACGCCAGCTATTATACTTCCTGCTCAGCAAAAACCTTCAAAAAATATCATCATTTTGTTTGCTGGTTTATTGGGCTTTTTTATTCCAATAATTTTCTTTATTGTTAAGGAATTAGTGAACAATAAAATTGTTTCAACAAAACAATTAGAAAGCTATTTAAGTATTCCTGTGCTTGCAGAATTAGAGTTTGTAGAAAATTCAAAAAATAATAATAACCTGATTTTAAAAGGTTCTGATAGAACCTTATTTGGAGAACAGCTTCGCTCTCTGAGAACACAACTAGATTTTTATAAAAAAGAAAATAAAAATCTATCAATTCTTATTACTTCGAATATTAGTGGAGAAGGCAAATCTTTTTTATCATTCAATCTTACCTAAAATTTCAAAAGGTTTAGATATTGAGTTAACAAGTGGTATTAGTTCATTTTTAATAGGGAAAACTGGTTTAGATAAAATATTTCAAAGCCCATTTAAAGAATTAGATAAATTTCATTTTTATCCTGCTGGTCCAATTCCACCAAATCCACAAGAGTTGTTATCGAATGAAAAAATCATTGAAATGAAAAACTATTTTGATAACAACTATGATATCATCATTATTGACACCCCACCTTATGGAATTGTTGCTGATGCTCAAATACTTTCAAAATTGGTAGATACTACAATTGTTGTAACAAGATTTAATTATACAATAAAAGATCAAATAATGGAGATTGAGAAATGGGCAAATAATAAAATTTTTCCATCAACATCTGTAGTGCTTAATGGTATTAAGCATAAAGGGTATTATGGGTACAAATATGGATACTACAATTACAAACGCAAATATGGATATAACTATTACTCAACAGAAAATTAATAAATATGATTTAAAAAAATAATATGAAAAAAGTATTAGTAACTGGTGCAGCAGGGTTTATAGGTTTTCATACCACTGTAAAATTATTGATGAATAATTATGTTGTAATAGGTATGGATTCTATTAACGATTATTATGATGTCAATTTATGACATAGAGTATAACAAACTATGTGATAGTAGTGAATTGAGTAATTATAAGTTCATTAAATTAAACCTAGAAGATAAAGACGCATTGCAAAAATTATTTGAAGAAAATAATTTTGACTATGTGATAAATCTAGGAGCACAAGCAGGTGTAGCTCATTCCATTAATCATCCCCACACATATATTAACAGCAATATTTTTGGCTTTCTAAATATACTTGAGTGTTGCAGACACCATCAAATACAACACTTAATTTATGCTAGCACTTCTAGTGTTTATGGTTTAAACGAGAAAATGCCATTAACCGAAACTGATTCTGTTAATCATCCATTAACCCTTTACTCTGCATCCAAAAAAAGCAATGAATTAATGGCTCACAGTTATAGTCATTTATTTCAGTTACCTACTACGGGATTAAGATTTTTTACAGTGTATGGTACTTGGGGTCGTCCAGATATGGCTTTGTTTTTATTTACAGAAGCAATGATTAATAACAAACCAATAAAGATTTTTAATAATGGACAAATGGTAAGAGATTTTACTTATGTTGATGACATAACAGAATCAATACTTAGACTAATACCATTAGCACCTATTACAAATGAAGTATGGGATGCTCAAAATCCAGACCCATCAACATCTTCTGCTTGTTATAGAATTCTAAACATTGGTAATAGCAACCCTATTTCAATAATGAAATATGTTGAAATACTCGAAAAAAAAATAGGCAAAGAAGCTATTAAACAATTTGAACCAATGAGGCAGGGAGATATTAAAGAAACCCATGCATCTCATACAGCACTAGAAAAATTAATTAACTATAAACCAAGTATAAAAATAGAAGATGGTGTTGGACGATTTGTAGATTGGTATAGAAACTATTACAACGTTTAAAAATGATAGTATTAAGACTAGTTGGAAATATTGGCGAACAGCTATTTCAATATGCTGCTGCAAGAAATTATTCGATAATAAATAACTGCAATTTATTATTAGACTTTACTTGGTATATTAAAAATAGAAAAAGTAAAATTGAGCCTAATAAGCCTGCACTTGATAGCTTAAATACTAATTTTGGAATTGCAGGTTCTGTAATAACCAATAATTTCTTAAGAATAAAAGATCATCAATATCTATCTAGATTTCCTCAAACTGCTAAGTACAAGGTTATAGAAGAAAATAAAAAAATGTTTTCTAGTAACTTCTTAACAGCACAGCCTCCATTTTATATGATAGGTGATTTTAAAAACGAAAAATACTTTGAAGAAAGTGTGGAGCAAATCATTGAGGATTTTACTGTAAAAATTGATTATCTAAAAAAGAATAAAATATTAATAAATCAAATTAATTCAAGTGAATCTATTGGTATTTTCATTAGCAAAAGAAGTATTAAAAAAAATCGCAGCATTACAACAAATCTTATCGACTTTAATTACTATCAAAAGGCAGTAGAGCATTTTGAAAATATACTAATTAATCCATATTTTTTTATATTTACAGATGCCGAAAAAGATGAACTTGAATCTTTAAAATTTTGTTCTAGTAATCAAATAATAGTTCTTTTTAAAAATGACACTGAATGGAAAAATGTATATTTTTTAAGCAAGTGTAAATATCTAATTGCCAACGACAGTGCTACTTCATGGTGGGCAGCTTGGCTTAATTTTACTAATAACAGAACTGTTATTATTCCAGAAAATTTTTCATTTGAATATCCAAATATTACTCACAATAAACTGGGTATTCAACAAAACTGGATTAAACTTTAAGTGAAAAAACAACAGCAAAGCTGGACAGAAATAATAGACTCCAAATCTAATATTCTTGACTTTAAACTAAAAATTTTAAGCGAGTATAAAGATTTGCTAATAATGTTTGTAAAACGAGATTTTGCAGCAACCTATAAACAAACTATACTAGGTCCAATATGGTTTTTTATACAACCATTATTAACAACTATTATGTTTACAGTTGTATTTGGAAAATTTGCAAATCTTAAAACAGATATTGAACCTAAATTTTTATTTTACTTATCTGGCATTACAATTTGGAATTTTTTTCAAGATTGTTTACTAAAAACTGCAACTGTTTTTAAAGATAATTCTCAACTGTTTGGAAAAGTTTTTTTTCCACGACTCATCGTTCCATTATCAATAGTAATATCAAGTTTTTTAAAGTTTTTAGTTCAGTTTTTTTTGTTTCTTGTTTTGATATGTTATTATACTAATCAAAATAAAATACATCCATCAATTGAGGTTTTGTATTTACCTATTTTAATAACGATAATGTCTGGAATGGCATTAGGTGTAGGTTTAATCATTACATCTCTCACAACTAAATATAGAGACCTTAGTTTTTTAATCAGCTTTGCAGTACAGCTATTAATGTATGCCTCGCCAATTATCTATTCTTCAAATACAATTTCTCCAAGTTTTAAAAAGTATATTTTACTTAACCCCCTAACAGGCATCATAGAAAATTTTAGAAATAGTTTTCTAGGAATTGCTTCTATAAATTTTTCTAGTTTAATGTATAGTTGCTTTGCTATGTGTGTATTGATTTTGTTAGGTTTAATGATGTTTAACAAGGTAGAAGAAAAATTTATTGATACTGTTTAATTAAAGTAATGTCTAGTATAGCTATTAAGATTGAGGAGATTAGTAAATTGTACAAATTGGGAGAAATTAGTACCGGTACTATCAGTCATGATTTAAACAGATGGCTCAACAAAAAATTGGGAAAAAATGATTATCATCAAAAAATTGGACAAATAAATGATAGAAGTAAAAGGGTAGATGGAGATTATGTGTGGGCTTTAAAAAACATAGATTTTGAAATTAATAAAGGCGATACAGTTGGTATTATTGGCAGTAATGGAGCCGGAAAATCAACACTTCTTAAACTGTTAAGTAAAATTACTAAACCAACAGAAGGAAAGATTTATATAGATGGTAGAATTTCTAGTTTGTTAGAAGTTGGCACAGGATTTCATCCAGAAATGACTGGCAAAGAAAATATTTTTATGAATGGCTCTATATTGGGTATGAGAAAAAAGGAAATACAAAAAGAACTTGAATCTATAATTGAATTTAGCGGAGTAGAAAAATATATAGATACACCCATTAAAAGATATAGCACAGGTATGAAAGTTAGACTTGGGTTTGCAGTAGCAGCACATCTTAGACAAGAAATTTTAATAGTTGATGAGGTTCTAGCAGTTGGAGATGCTGAGTTTCAAAAAAAGTGTTTAGGTAGTATGCAAAACATAGGCAAACAAGGTAGAACTGTTTTGTTTGTAAGTCACAATATGGCTGCTATAAAACAATTATGCTCTAGAACTATTGTATTAGATAAAGGATTGCAAATTGCAGATACTACAACTGAAAAAGGCATAGAGAAATACCTTGATAGTATTAAATCAGAAACCCTAAATAACATCAATATACAACTTGAAAGTATTGAAAAAGATGAAGTTGTTGAATACACTAAAGTAGAAGTAAAGCAACTCAATAAAACTGTAAGAGAATTATGTAATGATGAAGCTATTGACTTAGAAATAGAATATATAATAAAAGAAAAAGTTATTGGCTTTAGGCTCATTATGTTGTTATACGATAATTATGATAACCTTATTTCAAAATCTTTTTTTGATGAGCAAAATGATATTGGCTCAACAATAAGTATAGGAACTTACCAAACAACTTTTACAATTCCACATAATCTATTAATAGATGGAACATATAAAGTTGTTATTACATCTGGCATTCACAATGTAAGAATGTGCAAACCTACTGAGGGTATTTCCTTTACTTTAAATCTAGTAGAAACTGGCTCTTTAAAAAGAAAAAGATTTACTCAAAATGATAGAGGACTTGTTACTCTTCCTATTTCCATTACAACAATACCACTATAACTTATGTTAAAATATTTTATAAAAAAGCCAACAACTTATGCCCAATATTTACAAGATGTATTTGTTGATATGGTTTTTTTTAACTCAATGAAGTCTGGCTATTTTATTGATATTGGAGCTTATGATGGTGTAAAGTTTTCAAATAGTTACTACTTTGAAAAAGAAAATAAATGGCAAGGTATTGCAGTAGAACCTAATGAAAAAGTTTTTAAGCAGTTAGAAAAAAATAGAACCTGTAACCTTATAAAAGGTGTAGTTACAAACAAGGATGGAGCTCTAGAATATTTACGTGTTGAAGGCGATGGTGAAATGCTAAGTGGGATTATACAAAATTTTGATGAAAAACATAAAGTAAGGATAGAAAAAACGACATCAACATTGGGGGGTAATACAAGCATTGAATCGGTTCAGTCTTTTTCTATAAAATCGATAATTGAAACTTACAAGGTTAAAAATATCGATTTATTGAGTATTGATACCGAAGGAAGCGAACTAGAAATTCTCAAAGATTTTCCATTTAATAAAATAAGACCTACAATAATTTTGGTAGAAAATAATTATAGAAGTAACGACTTTAAAATTTTACTACAAAAACACGGTTATAACTTTTGTTTTAGACTTGGTGATGATGTGTTTTATAATAAACCTATTTCCACTTCACTTAAAATTAATATTCTATTTTTTAGAATATTAAAAAAAATGAATTGGTATAAAATTGGTTATAATTAATGAAACCCAATTTAATCATTGATTTTGTTGACTTTTGGCCAACTCTAATTAAAAATGATAATTATATATATCATCTTTTAAGTAAAGTTTATAATATAGAAATTTCATCAAATCCTCAAGTATTATTTTATAGTGTATATGGTAAGCAACATTTAAATTATAACTGTTTAAGAATCCTGTATTGTGCTGAAAATAGACGCCCAGATTTCTTTGGATGTGACTACGCATTAACTTTTGATTTAATTAAGCATCCACGACATTTTAGATGGCCTTTATATGTACACCATATTGATTATGAAAATGCTTGGGCAACATTAACAAAAGAAAGAACTGTAGAAGAGTGTTATTCGGTTTTGCAAGCCAAAAAAAAGTTTTGCTGTATGGTTGTTTCCAATGGAAATGCCAAAGATAGAATTGATTTTTTTCACGAATTATCAAAATATAAAAAAGTAGATAGTGGCGGTAGATATTTAAATAACATTGGTGTTGCTGTTGAAAATAAAATGCAGTTTATTAAAGACTATAAATTTGTATTTGCATTTGAAAATGCTGCTTACCCTGGATATACTACAGAAAAAATTATTCAGCCGTTTATTCAAAAATCAATTCCAATTTATTGGGGCAACCCAAACATAGAGATAGACTTTAACGAAGCTGCATTTATTAATGCCAATAACCAAACTACAAAACAATTAATTGAACAAATTATTGCTATTGATAATGATGATGCTTTAGCAGTTGAAATGCTTAAAGAACCTGCATTTTGCAGGAATGAAATTCCATATTGTGCTGATGAAAAAGAAGTAATAACTTTTTTAGAAAATGCTATTGACTCAAGATTTTCAATCAAATTAGTTTCAACAAACGTATTCGCAAAAAAAATTCACTATTTCAACCTTAAAGTACATTCACTTAACAAAAAATATAAACGCTTAGTTAAATAATTTATTGATGCAATTGCTAAAATTTATCCAACGAAAAGTATTTCCTCAAAAGAAAGTTTTCGTTCCAAACGAATTCAAAAGTGAAGATGATTACTATACTTACTTTTTTACAAAACATCCTAAGTGGAGTAAACCTACACCAAATAAAGCTGAACAAGAGAGATGGGATGTTATTGAAAAATTAATAAATCAAATAAATTCAAATAAGAATATTGATATTATTGATTTTGGTTGCGGTAGAGGTTGGCTTACTAGTAAACTTTCTAAATTTGGTAATGTAACTGGCATTGAGCCTGTTGAAAATGTAGTCAACTATGCTAGAAAACTTTTTCCTAGCCTTGAATTTATGGTTGGAAGTATTGAACAGTTACAAAATAAAAAAGTAAATTTATTGGTTTCGTCGGAAGTAATTGAACATATTAATGATGATGAGAAGCCCATGTTTTTTAACGCATTTAATGAGGCATTACTGCAAAATGGATACTGTATAATAACTACACCAAGAGCTGAAGTTCAACAAGAATGGCTAAATTATAGAGACGACAATGGGCAGCCGATTGAGAAGTGGTTGAGTGAAGATTCTTTTTTACAGTTAGCTACAAATAGTGGTTTTAGTATTATATCTAAAAACATATTGCAAGAAAGGGCAAATGGCCCTGAAACACCAATGTTAGATTTATATCAAATTTGGTTAATACAAAAAAATGTCAACTAAGTTTAGTATAATCATTCCTTGCTATAATCAAGCAAAATTTATACACGATTGTTATGTATCTATCATTTCACAAAACTATTATACTTGGGAAATAATTTTTGTAAATGATGGAAGTACAGATGATACCTTAAATATTTTGAATAGAATTCAATTATTTGATAAAAAGGTTGTTGTTTTAAATAAAGAAAATGGAGGACTTTCATCTGCAAGAAATGCTGGAATACAAGCAGCTACTGGCAATTTCATTATTTTTTTAGATTGTGATGATATGCTTTTGCCCAACTGCCTATCATCAATTTATAAATCCATTGAAAAAAAACAAAAGTTAGATATTATACAAGTTGGCTACAGGCATATTGATGAATTAGGAATGTCAACTTATACTAATGTTTTGCCTGCTGTAAAAGAAAAAATGTTGCCCACAATTCTTTTCAATAATTGGGGCCCAGTACATAGTTTTTGCATCAGTAAAAACCTTGTAGATAAAATTGGTTTTTTTGATGAAAACTTGAAAAGTTGTGAAGATTGGGATTACTGGATACGCTCATCATTTGTTGCTGATGAAATTGATACAATACATATTGCATTGGTAGATTATAGAATGAATAGCAATAGTATGAGTAGAGATAGTTTTACACTTTATCATTCTTTAAAAGAAGTAGCTTTAAGAGGAAAAGAAGAATTTAAAAAACATCAAACTAGTGTTTTAGATATTGAAAAACATTTCAAAAATTCTTTAAAACAGAAGCTAGCATTGTGTTTAGGAGTTGGAATTTTACAAAATAAGGTTAAAGAAACTGTTGAATTATTACTACTAGAAAGCAAGCACCATAATCTTGAATTTAAACCAGAAGATTTCAAATTGATGAGTTCATATTTAACATTTAGATACAGAACATCTGAGATGGATGTGAGGAAAGTTC
>JAPLER010000056.1 GCA_026391115.1 Bacteroidota bacterium
CTCGCTTCGCAAAAAGCCTGAATACAGATTTGAGCAGTATCCTTACAACCATAAACACTAGTTGCATCTACTCTATAGCAAACATTGTCTAAAATGGTTGCAGTAGGATTTGGCCTAGTAGCGTCATCTAAATAATCTGCAGGCGTTTTCCAAGTAAAACCATCGGCAGAACTTGACCATATAGTACCCGTGCCATCTGTTCTAGTAGCATCGCTACAGAATGGATTTAAGTGGTACTGCACACCGCCTTGTAAACGAACTGTATCAATACCAAATGCAACAGTTAATGTATCGCCAACTGCTATTTGAACACTATCTATTATTTGTGTACCTACAAAACATCCTGCACTGTTGGTAGCATATACTGTATAAGTAGTAGTAGATGCAGGTGTTGCATGTACAATTGCACCTTTTGTAGTATCTAAACCTGTGCTTGGTGTCCACATAAAGGTAGGTTGTAATACAGAGTTAGTGATTGCTTTTAATTCAACTCTTTCTCCTTTACAAATAGAGTCTTTTGATGCTTTGATAGTAACTGTGTAAGGTTGTACAACCCCAACATTTACGCTTGCACTATCGCTACAGCCATAAATATTGGTACCTGTAACAAAGTACTTAACTGTATCAGTAGGTGTAGCTGTAACCACAGCACCTGTTGTTGTATTTAAACCAAAGTTTGGACCCCAAACATAGTTATTGGTACCTGCACCACTTGCTGTAAATGTAATTGAGTTACCAAAACAGATTGTTGTATCCTGACTAGGATTGATTGATACTGATGGTGTTGGATTGATTACCAATCTATTTGATTCCGATTTAACACTACAATAAGCAGTTGCTACAGTTACTGTATCAAAATAGCCATTACCTGCTACGCCATACACAGTGCTTGCATTAGGTGTACCACTAGAGAATTGCGTTCCATTTGCAAAGCCCCAAGTATATGATACTATTGGATCTTCGCTTGTTGCAACGTTTGCTACATAGTAAATCGTTTGATTAACACAAGCCGTATCCTGACGAGTAATACTTAAAATTTGTGGTATATTGTTTACCTTAACATCTATTACAACAGTAGCAACACTATCTTGACAACCGCTTACACTAATAGTTTGTAATTTAACTGTGTGTGTATTGGTTGCATAGAATGTAGCAGTTGTATCGTAAGTATGACCCAATTTACCATCAATCCACCAATTGGTAGCTTGTAAAGCAGGGGTTTGATCCATAGTTGAATTGTTTTTAAACAATACAACCGTATTTCCACAATTATTTGTTTTAGTAATGGTATAAGCCGCTTTTACATAATCTACACGCACTGCACCATAACTGTTTAAGAAGAAAGTACAACCGTTTGTTGATTTTAATGTAACAGTTGGATAATATGTTCCACCTGTAGCATAAACGTGTGTAAATACGCCACTACCTGTATAAGGCATTGACACTATACCATCGCCATAATCCACAATAATACTATCGGTATAGCTATTGCCATATACATTAAATTTAACTGGTGTGGCTCCACATATATAACCTGTATCGTGAGTCCAAGTACCAGTTGTTCCTGCAACAGTTACTTTTTGGCTATCTACATAGGTACAACCAGCAGCATTTAATGCTGTCATGATTACATTGTATTGACCTAATGCTGTAAAGCTTTGTGTAACTGTATTACCCAGCTGCGATGTAATGGTTGAACCAAAATTCCAATTGATATTGTATGGTACAGTTGTAATAGTTGTTGTATTGCTTAACTGCACATTGTTTGGTAAACAACCTGTACCCAATTGTGTAATTTTAAATGAACCAAGCATTGAATCACGCACAGTAATAGTTTGTATAGACGATGAATCTGTACAAGGCATTGAACCTCCTAAAGGCAACGAATGTAATCTTGTTGCAATCAGTTTCACATTATAATTTCCACTTATACTGTAAGTTTTTGTAGGACTTACAACGCCACTTGTTAAACCATCACCAAATTTCCAATTATAGAATGAAGCTGCATCTGTTAAATTATTAAATCTAACTGTATCGCCTTTACAAACAGTTGTATTTGGAGCAACTGTAAAATTAACTTTTGGTGTACCGAATACAAATACGCTATCAGTTTTAATAACACTTCCACAAGCTGTTGTACCTGTTAATGTAACATAATAAGTACCTGGTTTAGAATAAGTATGTGTTACTGAATCTGTACCATTTGTACCTGGGGTAGAAGATGAACTATCACCAAAATTCCAAATATAAGTTGTAGCACCTGTGCTATTTGTATAGAAAGTATAAGTAGCAGGTGTACATGAATATGGAGCACCTTTTACAGACATATTTAATGTAATAGTACCTATATTGGAAGTTATTACCACAGGTATTTGAGAAGAGTCTGAAGCACACTCGTTAGTTGCAATCAATTTAGGATATTTTGTAGTTAATCCGGAAACAGTATATGCGTGAGAAACTGTATCGCTATTGGTAGAACCAACAGTGTTACCATTATCGCCAAAATACCAAGCATAAGTAAGGTTGCTACCCACAGTTGCATTGGTAAATTTAACCAATGAATCTGAACACTGGAATGTAGGTGAAGCAGAGAATCTTACGTGTGGTTTTGTTCTTATAGTAATAGTATCTTTCCAAACAGAACTACCACATTGTGTAGATGTTGCTGTTAATGTAATGATATAACTGGTATCTAAACCTGTTGAACTTTCAGCAAAGTTGTATCCACCTGCTGGTAAGTCAATTAAAGAAGAATTTGTTGTACCCACAGCATTCAAATTCCATTGATAACTAAATAATCCTTTGAAAGGAGTATTATTAGTGAATACAAAGTTAGTAGCTGTAGTACCTGAATTGAATGAACAACCCAATTTAGGAGATACAGTAAAGTTTGCTACAGGAGCAGCTAAAGTATAGAATACCATACTCATACTATCTGTTTTACAAATAGGGTTGTTTGTACTATTTGCCACCAATGTTATGGTTACTGTATCTGGTCCTGTTGTCATTGCATAACCAGGGAAAGCCGTACTAGTACCTAATGATGTTCTTACACCAAATCTATCTGTTACAAACCAATCGTAACTTGTATTTGGTAATACATTGTTGGTAATGAAATTACCTAACTGGAATGCAGGATTTGGACAAGCTGTATTTTTAGATGCAGTAAAGTTTGCTTTAGCATCTGGGTTTACTGTTACAGTTGCAAAAGCACTTGTATCTATACATTTACCAGAAGTTACAATTCTTTGGAAATGTAAGGTTGTTGTTAAATTAAACGGTGTTGTATAACCTATAGTTGTATTAGCAGCATTGGTTAAATTCTTATTTGTAGTATCTAGAGTTGTACCATAATACCAGTTGTAAGTATAAGTACCTGCTGCACCTGTTGGTGTTTGTCCATTAATAGTTGCAGGGTTACCTGTACAAATAGGTGTAACTGCTGGTGTAATTACATTATTTGCAATTCTGGTTTGTACTATAATTTGTGTAACATTACTGTAGCTTACACAAGAGTCAGACGTTATTTTTCTACGAATCCAAGAAGTAGTATCTC
>JAPLER010000002.1 GCA_026391115.1 Bacteroidota bacterium
CTGAACCCTTCAAATTGCTCAGTTCTACTGCTTTGATTTTAAACTCGGTTGTGTAGTACCTTTTTGCTGTTGTCATAAAATTAAAAGTAAGCAATTGCTCTTAGTTGCAATGTCCTCTCAAATGTAGGAAGTCCAACAACAAGTCCCCCTAATGTGCATCCAACCAATTTTTGCCCATTCCAAGTTCTGCTTCTACAGGCACATCATTTGGCAGCAGCAATGCCGATTTCATATTCTCTAAAATCAGTGGTTTTAGTATGTCTATTTCTTCAGCAACTGCATCAAATATCAATTCATCGTGCACCTGCAAAATCATTTTGCTTTGTAGTTTTTCCTTCTCCAGTTGAGCCTGTATTTTAATCATTGCTAGTTTTATCATATCAGCAGCAGTGCCTTGTATTGGGCTGTTAATGGCATTCCTTTCGGCAAAACCACGTACAGTAAAATTGCTGCTATTAATATCTCTTAACCAACGCTTTCTACCCATCAAAGTTTCAACATAACCATTCTCACGTGCAAAATTGATGGTGTCATCCATATACTTTTGAATGCTGGCAAATTCCCTTTTATAGTTATCAATTATTTCCTTTGCTTCGGTTCGGCTAATGCCCAAATTATCTGCCAGTCCAAATGCACCTTGCCCATAAATAATTCCAAAGTTGACACTCTTGGCTTTGTAACGCATTTCTTTGGTTACATCGGCTTCCTCAATATTATAGACCTTTGCAGCAGTGGCTGTGTGAATATCTTTGCCCAAACGAAAAGCCTCACACATATTAGGGTCGCCACTAATAGCAGCTACAATTCTTAATTCTATTTGAGAATAATCGGCACTTACTAAAATCCTATCGCTGCTGCGTGGTACAAATGCTTTACGAATTTCTTTACCTCTGTCTGTTCTGATAGGGATGTTTTGCAGGTTGGGATTATTGCTACTCAATCTACCAGTAACAGCAACAGCTTGAGCATAGCTTGTATGCACCCTACCAGTTTTGCTATTAATCAATTTTGGCAAAGCATCTACATAGGTAGATTTTAGTTTGGTCAATTCTCTGAACACCAGAATATCTTCTACAATCTGATGACCCTTAGCAGCTAGTTTTTGTAACACATCTTCGCCAGTTTGGTATTGTCCTGTCTTGGTTTTTTTAGCTGAGCTATCCAATTGCATTTTATCAAACAATACTTCGCCTAATTGTTTTGGTGATGCCAAATTAAACTTCACTCCTGCCTGCATATACACACTTTCCTCTGCCTTGCGTGCATCCACATCAAGTAATTTGCTATACTCGTTTAAGAAGTCAACATCTACTTTAACACCTTCAAATTCCATAGCTGTTAATACTTTCACCAATGGATTCTCTACCTCATTAAATACTTTTTCTACTTCTTTTTCTTTTAGCAGTGGAAACAGTTGATGCTTTAGCTGTAGTGTAATATCAGCATCTTCAGCAGCATAATCTTTTACAATTTCTACATCCACATCCCTCATATTGCCTTGCTTTAGAGACGCTGCATCTAAACCCAATTCTCCAATTTTATTAGTAGCTGCTTTACGTGTTTTCTTGCCAATCAATTCATCAATATGAATAGGCTCGTAGTTTAAATATTGCTGACTTAGTGCATCCATACTGCGTTTGCCTTCTGGCTCCACCACATAATGCATTAGCATTGTATCGCAGATATTGCCTTTCAATTCTATGTTGTACCACTTTAACACCAACATATCATACTTCAAATTTTGCCCAATCCACACTTTAGTTTCATCATTAAATAATGGTTTGAAAAGTTCTAAGATGTTTATCGTTTGTTGTCTATCGTTAGGGCAAGGCACATAATAAGCTTCGTGTGGTGTTATAGCAAAACTCATTCCTACTAATTCTGCTTCATTAGCATCAATATTGGTGGTTTCTGTGTCGAAGCAAATCTCAATCACAGATGCTAAGGATTTAATGAGTTCACTGATTTTTTCTGGAGTATCTATTAAGTGGTATTTATGTTCAATATCTTTTATTGTCTTAAAAAAAGCAACAGGGGCTTCACTACTTTCTTCTTCTGTTGATTCATTAACTGGTGCTATATTTTGCAGGAATGATGGCAAAGCAATAGAACCGTGACGAGAAGCATTATCTGCTGGAGCATCAAAAAGAGATGGAGCTGCTTTTGAGCTAGGTGTACTCGTTGTTTTTTTACTTGATGATGCACCTGCAATTGGGTTGCCAAATAAGTCTTTTGCCTGATTGCTATCAGCACTAGCTGCTCCATCGCCAAACAATCTTTTGGCTAATGTTCTAAACTCCAGCTCATTAAATATTTCTTGTAGAGCATCTTTATTCCATTCGGTAAGTTTAAAGTTTTCTTCGTGAAACTCAACAGGTACATTGGTAATAATGGTTGCCAGCATTTTACTCATAATGGCATCTTCTTTTCCTGCTCTTACTTTTTCACCAATAGAACCTTTAATGTTATCTGCATTTTCCAAAACACCTTCAAGGGTATCATATTCTTTCAACAATTTTGCAGCAGTTTTTTCGCCAACACCTTTAATACCAGGAATATTATCAACAGCATCTCCCATCAATCCTAAAATATCTATTACCTGATCAACACGTTTAATATCCCATTTTTCACATACTTCTTTTGGTCCAAGAATTTCAATATCTCCACCACCCGAACTTGGCTTGTACATATAAATACCATCACGTACCAACTGACCATAATCTTTGTCTGGCGTTACCATAAACACTTCGTAGCCAGCATCGTGAGCTTCCCACGCCAATGTGCCAATCACATCATCTGCCTCGTAACCTTCTATACCAATAACAGGAATATTAAAGGCTTCTATAATTTTTTTAATATCAGGTACAGCTGCCAGTAAATCTTCTGGAGCATCTTGCCTGTTGGCTTTGTAAAACTCATACTTTTCATCTCGTACAGTGGGTCCACTAACATCAAAACAAACTGCCAAATGTGTAGGCTTTTCTTTTTTGATTAATTCAATTAATGTATTGGTAAAACCAAACTGTGCATTGGTATTACGACCTTTTGATGTAATGCGTGGATTACGAATGAGTGCATAATAAGCACGAAAGATTAGTGCATAAGCATCTAGTAGGAAGAGTTTTTTTTCTGGCATATAGCAAATTAAAAGAATTATAAGTTATGAAGTTTTGTTGAACAGAATTGTTTTGTTGAATGGTGCTAACGCCAATATTGAAACATACTAGTAATGCAGCTTGGACAATAATAAAAACAATGTGCAAAGCACATAAATGTTTTGTGTTATTCTAAAAAGCAGTAGGTTTGATAACTTAGAAATTTATGGAACCAAAAATTGTCATTTACTTAAAACGTATTGTAAAAACCATTAGCATTATGCTAGTGTGGATGATAATTAATACAAGGCTTGGTATTACTACCAATTATGCTTTTGTTGAAGGAAAAATAACAACAGCAAACATTTTGTTCTATATATGGTTTGTAATTAGCCTGGCTGTAATGCTATTTATGTTTTATAGATTATGGAAAAATAATATTGGATTTGATGAAGAAGATGACAATCAAAATAATGAATTGTAAGCTTTAGACTTTATGAAAAAACTTTTTATTATACGACACGCAAAGAGCAGCTGGGATATTGGTGTGCTAAACGATTTTGACAGAACATTGAATGAGCGTGGGCATAAAAATGCACCAGAAATGGCTAAGAGATTGCTTGATAAAAATGTAGCGATTGATGCTTTTATTTCGAGCCCAGCCAACAGGGCTTTTACTACTGCAAGTTATTTTGCTAAAGCATATAACAAAACAGAAAAAGATATTATTCAAGTTCCAAAACTATACCACGCCGATGTTGATGTTTTCTTTGAAACTATTGAAAGCATTGATGATTCATTGAATAGCGTTGCTTTGTTTTCTCATAATCCAGGCATTACAGAATTTATAAATATGCTCACCAAAACACAAATTGATGATATGCCAACTTGTGGTGTTTTTGCTGTTGAAATTAATACAACAAGTTGGAAGAACTTTAAAAAAGCTAATAAGAAATTTATGTTTTTTGATTACCCCAAAGCAGGATAGACTAGTTATTTATTGAGAAAACGTTCTACTGTTTTTAGCCACTTATCATTTTCATTTTTACACAGGCTTTGATGAGCACTATTGGTATATTCTACAAATGTTTTATTGCTGGTAGCTAAGTTTTTAAATATTGTCTCCGTTTCTTCTCTAGATACTCTTGCATCTTTACTACCCCATTGCAACAAAACAGGGCAATTTACAGCTGTTGCATATTGCTGAGGTTGTAAGTTAAATGCCCAAAAACCTTGCTCTACACCGCCCCAAAAAGTAAGTAAGGTCGCAAATGGTTGTTGAGGCAAATTCATTATTTTCAACCTGCCTTTTACTGCTTTAAATAAAGTACCAAATGGCATTTCCAGAATTGCGTTGGTTGGACGAATGCTATCGGTAGCAATAGCTTTTAAAATACTTGCTGCTCCTAATGATATGCCATACATAATAATGTTTTGCTCGCCTTTGGTTTTTATATAATCATAACCAGCTTTTACATCTTTGCTTTCATTGTAGCCAATAGTGCATACATTGCCTTTGCTATTGCCATGGCCTCTAAAATCAACTAGCAAAGTATTGTACCCCATTGTATAAAAAGCTGTAGCTTCTTTGATTACTCCATTTTTATTGCCACCGTGTCCGTGAAAAAGAATGACTGTTCCTTTAGGTTTAATAATGGTGTCATCAACAGTATTTGTAGTGGCATACCAAGATTCTAGGTTAAAACCATCAGCTGTTTTAATCGTTATGGTTTGATGTGGAATAGCAAAAGTGTCAATGCTTTTTTGCTTATATATTTTAACACCAAAAACAGCTGCACTTAATTTATCTGACACCCCCATTTCTTCTGGCTTTTTTATCTCTCCAATACCATCATAAAAATGAGTGAGTTTATATGCCTGAAAAGCACAAATCATATTTATTATAATAAATAGCCCAATAACAAATTTTACTAGCTTTTTCAGCAAAGGTTTCATTTTAATATGCTGTATCATCAAATAGTATTAGCAGTTCTAGAGATATAAAATATAAAGATATGAATTGTATCAAAGAGAAGAAATATTATTATATTTACTCTTTATATAGTTATCTAATTATTGCTATGTCTAATAAAAAGAGTTCAATGTTTTCTGTGATTAGTGCATCATCTGTAGGCACTATGATTGAGTGGTATGATTTTTATATTTTCGGAAGTTTGGCCACAACAATTTCTACAAAGTTTTTTCCATCAGCAAATCCAACTGCTGCATTTTTAAGTACACTAGCCACGTTTGCTGCAGGCTTTGTTGTTCGTCCATTTGGTGCATTGGTTTTTGGACGACTAGGAGATTTAATTGGCAGGAAATATACTTTTATGTTGACCTTGCTGTTGATGGGTTCTGCAACTTTTTTAATTGGTTGTATTCCTAGTTACAATACCATTGGATTTATTGCACCATTACTGGTTTTATTGTTAAGATTATTACAGGGCTTGGCTTTGGGGGGAGAATATGGTGGTGCTGCTACTTATGTTGCAGAACATAGTGATAGCAATAAAAGAGGTTTAATGACTGCCTGGATACAAACCACAGCCACATTGGGTTTGCTAACATCGCTAGTTGTAATTGCATTTACAAAGAGTAGTATGAGTGAAAGCAAGTTTAATGATTGGGGTTGGCGTGTTCCTTTTTGGTTTTCTATTTTAATGGTTGGAGTATCATATTTAATAAGAAAAAATATGGGCGAATCGCCATTATTTGCAAAAGCCAAAGCTGAAGGCAAAACTTCTACTAATCCACTTAAAGAAAGTTTTGGTAACAAGGAGAATTTAAGGTTTGTTTTATTGGCTTTGTTAGGTGTGGTTATGGGTCAAGGTGTGGTGTGGTACACAGGGCAATTTTATGCAATGAATTTTATTGAAAAAATAATGAATGTGAATACAGATCAAGTAAGAGAAATTATGCTTTGGTCTTTGTGTTTAGGCACGCCTTTCTTTTTATTTTTTGGTTGGTTGTCAGATAAAATAGGTAGAAAATGGATTATGCTTTTGGGAATGTTATTTGCCATATTAAGCTACAGAACTATTTATAGCAATATGTATGACAAGGCAGATATTAAACAAAAGATTGAAGTAAAAGATAAAGCAACAAATCTTGCAACAATTAAAGTTAATGAGAGCGGTAACACAGATTCTGTATTTACTACAACTAAAGCGTTTGAGGATGGAAGCATATATAAAGAAGTAAAAAAACTATCACTTAAAAATGGAATTGCTGTAATAAAAGATGGCAAAAAGGTTTTGGAAATCAATAAAATAATTACTGTTGATAATGGTAGTAAATGGAGTTTAATTTGGTTAGTTTTTATACAAGTAATTTTTGTAACAATGGTGTATGCACCTGTTGCTGCTTTTTTGGTGGAATTGTTTCCTGTAAAAATTCGTTATACATCTATGTCTTTACCTTACCATATTGGCAATGGTATTTTTGGTGGTTTATTACCAGCTATTGCAGCTTTTTTAGTAGTGAATGCAAAAAAAGCAAATGACGTAGCTGTAAATGCTGGATTAGATGAACCATTTAAAAAACCATATCTAGAGGGATTATGGTATCCGATTATTATAGGTGCAGTTTGTTTTATTATTGGCGTATTATATGTTAAGCCCAATAAAAGTGTTGTAGATTAATTATAAAACTAAAAAGTATTATGAATTATTTAAAAAAATATCTTGGTATTGTTTGGATTGGATTAGGCGTCTTTGCTGTTTATTATTTATTGGTTAACCAAGCTATTGATATGTGGAAAATTGGGGGCGAAAAAATTGTACCAGCTATTATTTACACATTTGTATTATGTCCTATAATAGCTGGTACAATGATTACGTTTGGTATTTATTGTTTAAAAGGCGAATATGATACCGAGTAGTTGCTACTCTATAATCCTCAATTTAGCATAGTTCAACATTATTTTTCTCTCGCCATTTTTATCGAACATAATGGTGGCAATTGGATTATGTGCAGAGCCTTCAACTTTAGTGACATTGCCAAATCCAAATTTTTGATGTTCTACTTTTTGTCCTGCTTGCAAATTGCTTGTATCACTTGCTAAAAAGTCATTTGAAGGAATATGGTTAATAGTTGTATTTCTACTTTGTGGCACCAAATAAGCTGGCTTTTCTTTTTTGGCTGGTGCAGCCCCATATTTTCTTTCTGCTTCAATAACGTCATTGCTATTAAATCCAAAACCACGCTGCATTCTTTGAAAAGCAGAACCTTCATTTCCAAATCCTCCCGTGTTTTTTATTCCACCACCACTATATGTTTTGTCTATTTGTGCTTCAGGCATTTCATCAATAAAACGGCTAGGTTCGTTTTGTTGCAGTTGTCCAAATCTGTATCTGGCATTGGCATAAGTAAGCCACAACCTTTGCTTGGCACGGGTTACAGCCACATAAAACAATCTGCGTTCTTCTTCTAATTCTTCACGAGTATTGATGCTCATTGCACTGGGAAACAATGTTTCTTCTACACCAACAACAAATACACAACCAAACTCTAATCCTTTTGCTGCGTGAATGGTCATCAATTTTACCACATCATTATCTTCAGTTTCGTTATCGCTATCAGTCAATAAAGTAATTTGTTGCAAGTAGCTTCCCATTGTTTTTTCAAGCACTTCTCCATCTTCATTGCTGGGGCTTTCTGTCCATTCTTTTATAGAATTTAGTAACTCTTGCACGTTCTCGTATCTTGCTAAACCTTCAGTCGTTTTATCGTTAAATAATTCTTTAACTAAGTTGGTATTTTTGCCCACAACAACAGCTACATCATAAGCATTTTTATCGGTTAATAAGGTTTGAAAATAGCGAATCATCATTACAAAATTCTCAATAGACTCAAGTGTTCCAGCCTTAAAGCCAAACTCCTTTGCACGTTCTATTACATTAAAAAAAGTAATGTTTAAATCATTGGCAATTACAAGGCATTTTTCAACGGTTGTTTTACCAATACCTCGCACAGGATAATTGATAATTCGTTTTAAAGCTTCTTCATCACGTGTGTTTACAATCACTCGCAAATAAGCAATCATATCTTTAATTTCCTTGCGTTGATAGAAACTTAAACCACCATAAATTCTATACTTAATCCCTTGCCTTCTCAGGCACTCTTCAAAGGCACGAGATTGAGCATTGGTTCTATATAAAATAGCAAATTCGTTATTGCGATAATGGTTGCGAAGTTTTTGTTCTTGAATGGTATCTGCAACAAATTTACCTTCTTCATTATCGGTCATTGTTCGCACCAATTTTATCTTTTCGCCATCTTCTGCATTCGTCCACAACTCCTTTGGCAACTGACCTTTATTATTGCTGATTACTTCATTAGCAACTTTCAAAATGTTAGAAGTGCTTCTGTAATTCTGCTCCAACTTCACCACTTTTACATCATCATAATCTTTGGTAAACTGCAAGATATTTGCAATGGTTGCACCCCTAAAACTATATATACTTTGTGCATCATCGCCCACCACACAAATGTTTTCGCTAACAGCAGCCAAAAGTTTTGTAATTTGATACTGCACCGCATTGGTATCCTGGTACTCATCTATCAATACATACTTAAACTTGTGCTGGTACTTTGCCAAAGCTTCGTTATGATACTTCAACAACTCATACATTTTAAACAATAAATCATCAAAATCCATTGCCCCGCTTTTAAAGCACCTATCGCTGTAAGCCTTGTAAATCTTAGCAATTGCTGGTCTATTCGCTCTCGCATCTTCTTGCATTAAATATTGGTCTTGTGCATATTCAGCAGCACTTATCAAAGCATTTTTTGCACTTGAAATTCTATTACCTACAATGTTTGGTTTATAGTGTTTGTCATCCAAATCCATTTCATTGATAACAGCCTTTATCACACTTCTGCTATCATCGGTATCATAAATAGTAAAGTTACTTGGATAGCCCAAACGACCAGCTTCGGCTCTTAAGATTCTTGCAAATACGCTGTGAAAAGTGCCTATATAAAGATTTCTTGCTTCGTTGTTGCCCAACATTCTTTCAATACGCTCCTTCATTTCAGCAGCAGCTTTGTTGGTAAAAGTCAACGCTAAAATATTAAAAGCATCTACACCTTTTGCCATAAGGTGAGCAATTCGAGTTGTAAGTACTTTGGTTTTACCACTTCCTGCTCCAGCAATAATCATTAGAGGACCATTGATATGTGTAACAGCTTCTTTTTGTGGTTCGTTCAGTCCAATTAAATAATCCTGCATAAGGCTTGCAAGATAAGGCAGAGGAAAATTGATTAATTTATTTGTTAATTAGTTTATTGCTAATGAAAGCATACTTAAATCTTAACCTATAGTAAGGAAATTAATTTTTCAATAGCATTATCGATTTTATTGAAGTTAAAACTAGCCAATACTGCATTCATTTCAGCAACAATATGTTCATTGCACAAATTACCAATACTTCCCTCGTGTGTATATTGTGCATTTATTGCATTGGGTTCAAATGTGTTATTTTGGATTTGCCCTCCAACTGTTTTATAAGCATCTCTAAAACTTGCACCTTCTAATACCAATTGATTTACTGCCTCTACACTAAACAGATATTTATATTTAGTATCGTTTAAAATATTTTCTTCTACTTTAATATGTGCTATAGCATAATTAGCAATATCTATACAATCATTTAAATCTTTAAATGCAGGCATAAAACTTTCTTTTATCAACTGCATATCTCTATGGTAGCCACAACTTAAATTACCAGTAATTAAAGCAATTTCATTTGGCAAAGCAGTTAACTTGTTTGCTTTAGCTCTGATTAGTTCAAACACATCTGGATTTTTTTTGTGAGGCATAATGCTACTGCCTGTTGTAAGTTCATCAGGAAAACTAATAAAACCAAAATTTTGATTAATAAATAAGCAAATATCCTGACTCATTTTACCTAAAGTAGCACCAATATTTGCCATTGCTTGTGCTACAATTTTTTCCGTTTTTCCACGTCCCATTTGTGCATATACCACATTATAATTCATAACATCAAAACCCAAAAACTCTGTTGTCATTGTTCTATTTAAAGGAAAACTTGAACCATAACCTGCAGCACTACCCAAAGGATTTTTATTAGCTATTGTAAATGCAGCTTGCATAGTAACTAAATCGTCCACCAAACTTTCTGCATAAGCACCAAACCATAAACCAAAACTGCTTGGCATTGCAATTTGATAATGTGTGTAGCCTGGCATTAACACATCTTTATGTTTATTGCTTAATTCAATTAAAGTATCAAACAAAGATTTTGTAGCTTCTACTGTTTGCTTTATTTGACTACGAATAAATAATTTTAAATCTAAAAGCACTTGATCATTTCTACTGCGACCACTATGTACTTTTTTACCAACATCGCCCAAACGCTTTGTTAACAATAGTTCTACCTGGCTATGTACATCTTCTATACCATCTTCTATGATAAAATTATCGTGCTTTACATCGTGCAAAATTTCTAATAAACCACTTGTCAATTGTTGCAATTCATCTTTGGTCAACAAGTTAATTGTCTCAAGCATTTTAGCATGTGCAATGCTCCCAATAACATCGTGTTCTGCAAGCATTAGATCCATTTCTCTGTCTTTACCTACAGTAAATTTTTCAATTGCTTGATTTACATTGTATTCTTGTTTTTGCCAAAGTTTCATACAGTGAATATTAATTATTGATTATTAGTTATAGATTTCATTATAAAGTTTTTGGTATTGATTTATTGAATTCCTAATACCAATTTGCCATTTACTGTAGCTATTTCAGCTAAGGCTTCTATATCATATAGTTTACAAGCTTCTAAAACCAGTTTCATTTCTGTCCACATATCACCATCACCAAAGGGTTTATATACATCAGCAATATTATCTGTGCCAATAGCAACCTTTATTCCATAAGGTAGAATTTCATCAATAGGTGTAATAGCATTGTGACTTGGTGCCAAACGTTCGGTTCTTGGGTGATCAATCCAAGCAATAGGACAGCTAATCACCATCATTTCTGCTTCTTTCATTAGGCTGTAAATCTGTTCGCGTTTTTCTTTTTTATGTGCAGCAACGCTGATACAATGTATAGCAGCTACACGCCCTTGCATATTGTGTTCTATTGTTTTTTGTGCAAGAAACTCTGTTTCACTTTCTTCATCTGTATTAAACTGGTCAACATGCACATGCACCATTTTATTCATTCGTTTTGCAGTAGTCATTAAAACATCTAAATGTTCGCCTTCTCTACCAGCATCTTTAGCAGGTAATCCACCTATGATATCTACAAACTCAGCACCCATATCAAACCAATATTTGGCATCTTTATCAAGTACTCCCTTTAAAGTCTGGTTCATAAATTTGAACTGAATATCCTTATAAGTTTCTCTCAATTTTTGAGCAGCTTTTATACTTTTGTCTTCAATTGCTTCATCAACATCAATAAAAGTTCCCACAGCTTTTACACCTTGTGCAATCATTAATTCTGTTGCTTTTGCCATCCTTTCATACACTTGTTCTACACTGCTAGTACGTTTCAAATTATCTACTATACTCCATTTTTCTTTAAGTGGCGAATACACTTGTTTAAAAGTTGTTTCGTCTAAAGAATAAGCCCTGTCAAAATGAGCATGAGTATTTACCCAACCACCTTTTTCTAAAATTTTTGCCTGCAAAATTTGTTTAACATTCATAAAAAAACATAAAAAAAGAGGCTTTCATATTGAAAGCCTCTTATAAATAAATAAAATAATTTTTTGATACAAATAGCAACGAATGAACCAATCTAATATTTGACGAAATAGAATTCAATCGCAGGGATTGATTATTCTTATACCTCACTGTAGTACTTATGATTTGTTGCATTAAGTGCAAAAGAAGGATTTTTTTATTTTCAAAATAACTAAAGTTTGAAATGTGAATAAATTAGTTTAAAACAGTATTATATCTTTATGTTTTATGGCAATTTTATTTGGGCAGGCTAAATATTTACTAGAAGTATCTACAATATTTAGGTTTTAAGGTTTTTATTTACTAGCGAAAAATATATTTTTGCTAGTAAATATTACATCGTAATATTGCAATATTAAATTAATTATGGGAGCATCAAAAACAGATCATTTTACAGATAAACAAAATGAAATTGCAATACTAGCAAAAGCATTGGGGCATCCTGCACGCATTGCTATTATTGAATATTTGTTAAAAGTTAATACTTGTATTTGTGGAGATATTGTAAATGAACTGCCATTAGCTCAACCTACAGTTTCGCAGCATCTTAAAGAATTAAAAAATGCAGGACTTATAAAAGGTGAGATTGAAGGCAATGCTATTTGCTATTGTGTAGACGAAAAAACATTTCAGAAATTAGAACTATATTTTAATAAACTTACTACTAAAATTCTAAAGAAAAAAACAAATTGCTGTTAACCTAAAATTTAATATTATGACATTAGAGCAAATTAAAAAACAATTACCGAACATAACTTCTCTAAACTTTAAATTACAAACAGGCGAATATGTACCAAATCATTTTCATATTACCGAGGTTGGCTTAATTAATAAACATTTTATTGATTGTGGTGGTGTAATTAGAAAAGAAAGAGTGGTGAATTTTCAACTATGGAGTTCAACAGACACAGACCATAGATTAAAACCTCAAAAGCTACTCAATATAATAAATCTTGCTCAGGAAAAATTGGGATTGATTGATGGTGAAATTGAAGTGGAGTATCAAAGCAATACAATAGGAAAATATAGACTAGAATTTGATGGTATAGACTTTACATTGCTTAATATGCAAACAGCTTGCTTGGCATCTGACGCTTGTGGTGTAAATGAAATGAAACCATTATCTACATTACAAAAATGCTGCTCTACAGAAAGTAATTGTTGTTAAACCAATGAAGATAATTGATATCCAAGAAAAGCATTATCCCTCAATTTCTAATATTTATTTAGAGGGCATTTCAACTGGCAATGCTACATTTCAAACCACAGCACCAAGTTGGGAAGAATGGCATCAAACACATTTACAGCATAGTCGTTTTGTTGTCATTGTTAATAATGAAATAGCAGGCTGGGCTGCACTTTCAGCAGTTAGTAGTCGTTGTGTGTATGCAGGAGTTGCAGAAGTGAGCATATACATTGGTGAGCAGTTTAGAAGTCAAAATATTGGTTATAATTTGTTATTACATTTAATAAAAAGTAGTGAAGAGAATGGGTTTTGGACTTTACAATCTGGTATCTTCTCAGAAAACCTTGCTAGCATTAAACTTCATAAAAAATGTGATTTTAGAATGATTGGTTGTAGAGAAAAAATTGGAAAATTAAATGGAGTTTGGAAGGACAATGTAATAATGGAAAGAAGAAGCAAAACAATAGGAATATGAAATTATTTATTCAAAAAAACAAAAAAAGAATTGTTATTACACTAGGCATTATTGCATTAAATATTGCTTATGGCTTTGATGCTCGTTTTACAATCATTAATCTACTTTGGTTATTATTTTAAAAAAATACAAATGAAAAAAGTTTTAGTATTATGCACTGGCAACAGCTGTAGAAGTCAAATTGCTGAGGGCTATTTAAAATATTTTGCAAAAGATAAAGCAACCATTTACAGTGCTGGTGTAGAAACACATGGTGTAAACCCAAAAGCTGTTGCTATAATGAAAGAAGATGGCATTGACATCTCCAATCATACTTCTAATAATATTGAAGAATATAAAAATATTGATTTTGACTTTGTGATAACGGTGTGTGATAATGCCAAAGAACGTTGTCCATTTTTTTCTGGTAAAGCCGTAAAATTTCATTATAATTTTCCAGACCCCGCAAAAGCTACAGGAACTGAAGAAGAAACTTTAGAGCAATTTAGAAAAGTGAGACAAATGATTAAAGACTATTGTAACAAATTTGTTGACACTAATTTGTAAGTTACAATGTAAAAAAATATACGGCAAGTTTTATTTTCACACTATACATTTGTGGAATGCCTTTATTCAAAATTAATTGGGATGCGTTTGGTGTTACAGTTTCAATTGCTTGTGCAATACACTGTGCATTATTGCCTCTTGTACTTAGTAGTTTGCCTTTATTTGGTATAAATGTTATTGATAACTTATATTTTGAATATGGAATGATTGCTTTGGCTTTTTTTGTAGGTGCATATTCATTGTATCATGGCTTTAAAAAACATCATCACAACTGGTTACCATTAATTATTTTTTCAGTAGGAATGTTATGTTTAC
>JAPLER010000308.1 GCA_026391115.1 Bacteroidota bacterium
AAAAAGCAGGCAAAATTGCAATTGTTTCAAGGAAAACAAAAAACAACAATGCAAATGCCAAACTTCAAACTCCAAAATTTGTTGAAGATAAAAAATCAATTATACCAATTGGTGAGGTAGATACATTCTTAGCTCATTATTACCCCCGATTCTATCAGATTTACTTAGATGTTCAAAAAGACCCTTTAACAGAGGAAATAATATTTGTAACAAAAGATGAACATACATTCATTTCTAATTCTACTCGAAATGGTAAAATAGTTTTTGATTTATCTTATTTTGAAGATACAACAAAGCCAAAAGAGGAAAACTTTAAAATTTGGTTATTACTTCATAGTTTGGGTATTTTACATTATTACAAAGAATCAAATAATCAAGAAAATATAACTTTTTTTAAGTTTAATTACGCATTACATAAAGCAAGAGAATATGCGGAAAAAAGTGATTGTGGTGCTTTAAAATTTGCTGTAAACAGATGGAAGTCTAAAAAACTATCAACACCATCAAAACAAGCAGCTCACGATAAGATTATTAATTCTGAATATTATAAAGAATGTGAATTGTGGTATCAAAATAATAGTAAAAATTGTAGTTCCTCAAATGATTAACCAAACTAAGAATATTGTATAGGTTAAAGAATAAATAAAAATCAAATAGCCTATTACACATAAAAAAGATAAAACATCAACGAAATTAAAGTTGGTTCAAATTTTCGTCTAATACAATCATATATATGAAAAAAGGTCTTTTAGGAATATTTCTTATTTTGTCAAACTATTCTATCTCTCAATACATAGAGGAAGCAATTGAAATCAATCAACCACAAACATTTACAATTGGCAAAGCAACAGGTAATTCAAGGCAAGTAATTCCTATAAAACTACCGCCAAGAACTATAAAATGGTTTTATACTTTTTCAGCTTCCAGAAATAAAGCTGATATAGAAAAAACTGCTGAAACTTTTAATTTGTTTTCGAAACTATCTTTAATAATTGACCAGTCTGGTTCAACGGCAAATGCTCTTTCATTAATAGGTAAACCACCGGGTACTGACAACTGCGATGTTTATTTACTTTCTTCAGAAAATGATGTTAGTTTATTTGAAAAAAGAACAGACAATAACATATTTTCTCTTTCACAGTGGACTTGTATTAGAGAGGGTACAAGAGAGGGTCTTATTTCTGGTACTATTGATATAACGAATGCTCGTCAAATTAAAGGAACTCAATATTTAGGGTTTAGAAATAAATCAATATTTTATAATGTTAATATTTGTATTCAGGTTGTTGCAATTGTAGAAAAAGATATTACTACTAATGGATGGACAAAACAACAAAAAGACGAACTGTATAAATACATAAAAACCGCTTTTAGTAAAAATATTGTAAGTAAAACATTAGGACAAAACACTATTGATAGTCTTATTGCTTGTGTTTTAACAAAACTTACAAATACATATACACGTTCAAAACTATTATCATTTGCAGAGTATGAGATGAACTCAGCTTTAAATATTATCGTATCTGAGTGCAAAAAAGAACTAAATTTCACATCGGATGTACAATTAGATAAAATAGGTGATGATACCTACATCAAAGCTAAACTCATAGGCAAGTGGAAAGATGAAAATTCAACATTTACACTTTTGAAAAATGGTATATGTTCAATACAAATGGATAATGGACAAATTGCTAATGGTAAATGGGATGTTTTGGAAGGAGTTTTTAAATTCAATATTGATAATTCAAATAAATATATCGAGCATCGTATTTTAACTGTTAGCGAGACTAAATTTCAGTTTAAAGCAATAAATGGTAATGAAATTTATAATGCAATAAAAATTGAATAGCTTGTAGAGAACTAATAAATACAAAATTATGTTTAGCTAAATTATTGAAGTTGTTGTGGAAATGGATAAAGAAAGATATAGGCTCTGATAAAGCCAGTTTAAGGAGTTATAATAAACCAAAAAATGATGAAAGAATAAACACTATTATCAAAGGCGAACTTCTTACAAAAAATATCTATAATAGATAGTGTAAATTAATATAGAAAGTACTTTCAAATGGACTAATGAAATACTTACGAATACAAATAACAATTATGATTGTAATATAAATGATCACTTATAGCATCCTAATTTACATACTTGCTTTCACATAGAGACAAATGACATTATTGTAATCATACTCGTGTAGAATTGTTGAGAAATGTTTCTTTGCTGTTTCTAAAGAAATGAGGGTAACAGAAAATTCAGCAAAATACGGAAATAGATAAATAAAGCTATAAAGCCAATATATGACACCTTTAAAAAAATAGAAGACGATAAACAATTAACAAACGTAAATTTCTTATAAATAAACTATTTATAGTAAATATACCAAATCAATGTAGTACACACTTTCCATTGCACTAATAAAGTCCTTATCGATATATAGAACAAATGTTAACTTCAATATAATTTACAGTCACACGTTATCAAATGGCAACTACTCCATATTCATTATTAAAAGCATCCAAGTTTTCATAATATTTTTTTAATGGCGGGATATTGTTGATGCTAAAAAGTTTTTCTTTATAACGAACTACATAATTAAACTTTGTTTTTCCA
>JAPLER010000240.1 GCA_026391115.1 Bacteroidota bacterium
CCATTGCCTGTTGCAGTACCGGTAAATGTTACTGTAATAGGAGCAGCAGTTGCATTTACTAAAGCACCAGAAATAGTACCGGTAGTTCCATTATCAGCAATACCTGTTACATTAGTTGTTTCATCTCTACTCCATGTAATTGAAGCAGATAGATCTGAAGAGCTGAATACAATATCTGAAATATTAACTCCACTACAAACTGTTTGGCTTGCAATATTTCTTGTAACTACAGGCACAGCTTCAATTTCAACATTTGCAGCACTTGAACTATCAGTACATCCGTTTGATGCAATTAATGTTTTGTATGAATATGAACCTGGAGTGTTTTTAACATATACTGTTTGTTGTGTACCACCAGTATAAGGTGTAGTAGCTCCAGAGTTGATATATAAGCCAGCAGTTGGAGCCCAACTAAATGTTGATGTTAGAGTGTAGTAAATTTTGATAGACCAGTTTGTTAAAGTACCCGCATCTGGTGTACCATAATCTCTGATACCTAATTTCCAAACACCGTTACCTACACTATACAACTCACTAAATGTAGATGCATTTGAAAGTGCAGTAACTGGACCAACACCGCCAACAGCATCAGGTGCATAAACACCAGTGATGTTATTAGTTGTTGTAGCAGGGAAAGCATCAATACCAGTAGAGCTAACAGTTGTGTTTACAAAATTAGCACCAGCATCGCCAGCACCAGCCACCAAGTTTAATGTTTTACCATTAGGTGCTGTTAGGTTAATTACTAAATCACCGTTATAAGTATGAGTAATATCAAAATTAACATCAATACGAGTGATAACAGCACCAGTAGGAATATTACTAACACTTACCTGATTGAAAACACCAGCAATACTACCATCAGGAATAGCACTTGTACCAGTACTATTTTTAGTAGAAGATCCAGTTGCTGCAGTGTAAGAACCATCTAATTGTAAAATTGTATTTTGACAAATTGATGAAGATGAAGGGCTAACATTTGCAACACCTGGAGCAGCTTTTAATGTTACAGTTGCAATAGCAGTTGTACCAGTACAACCATTTGCACTTCCAACTACTGAATAAGTAATTGTCTCTGCAATAGTTGATGATGACTCTAAAGTTCCAGAAACATTACCCGTTCCACTTGCAGTATTTGTACCTCCCGAAATATTACTTCCAGTTCTTGTCCAAGTGTAAGTAGTACTAGGAACACTATTAGAATTACCAGCAACTATTGTTGTTAAAGCACTTCCACTACAAATTGTTTGAGAAGAAGGCGTAACAGTAGTTTGTGGTTGATCTAATGTTGTTAAACTGTTAGAAGTTGTTGCAAAATTTGTAGCATTTGTTACTGTAACTGCTCCATTGCCAAATCCTACAGGAATAGTAATTGTAATTTGTGTTGGAGAATTTACAGTATAGCTAACACTTGTTGATCCAATTTTAACATCACTGATTGCATAAAAGTTAGTACCAGTAATTAAAAAACTTGAACCTTCACAAACTGTTGTAGAACTTAAAGGATCTACAGTTGGAGCTGGTGCAGGGTCTGGATTACCAATTAAGTAATCAGCAGTTTGTCCGCTTGTTAATGACACCGTTGCTGCTGAGTATGGATCTGAAGCATTTTGAGCACTTCTAATTGCCCATCCACTACCATAAACAGAGTCAGCAATATTGTAATTGTTATTAGATGCAGTACCACCACTAATCATATCGCCATTTGCATAGCTAAATTTAGTATAAATAGATGTATGCTCAGTAATACCAGTATTGTTTAAGGTATACTTTCTGTTCAAATAATCAGTTGTACTAATTCCAGAATGTTGATAACCTAAAGCACTAGGCATACCAGAAACTGTTTTAGCAGAGAATGTTCCACCACTATTTGTAGTACCATTGAAGCCTATGAAAACTGGTGCATATTGAGTTGCATCTCCAATTTCAAAATTCAAGAAACCACTTACATCGGCAGCTTTAGTTTTTGCTAAAGTACCATTAATGTATCTTGATGAACTTGCACCACTTATAGAACCAGCTAAACCTAATGTTAATTGATTAGATCCAGTAGTTACTAATCCATTAGTTAAAGTAAGTGCATTATTAACAGTTGTATTACCATTTAATCCAACATTGGCAGCATTATTTACTGTTAAATTTTGGTATGGATAAGCTGCATTGATAGATTGCATACTTGTACCATTATAAACAATAGTACTTGTGTTGTGGAATGAGAATACGCTAAAGCTATCAGGAGCGTTACTACCTGTAGCACCACTGCTTGAGCCTGAAAGATTTAATGTAGCACCAGAACCCATAGTAAATGTTCCACCAGGTGCACTTCTATTTAAATTTTGACCGCTTGGTAAACTTAAACTTGAGTTTGCACCAATTGTTAAATCTCCAACAACTCTTGAACCTCTTGAAGTACCTGTACCAGTAATAGTTAAATTAGTTGGCGTTGTACTACCAATTGATAGGTTACCTAAACCATAAGTATTATCATCGCCTTGAGTAGAAGTGATATTTAATGTTTGGTTACCACCTTTTTCAAAATAATAATTGATAAGATTACCATAATTTAAGAAGGCTTGAGGACCTAAAACTACGTCGCCTTTTAAAGTAATTGAACCAGGACCACTTGAACTACCACCACCTAAAGATGCTATTCTGTTACCAGTTGCACCAATAGTTGTTGTTCCATAAACTGTGATAGGACCAGTAGCAATAGGACCATTTCCTTTACCTGAAGTCAATAATACATTATCAGTTGCTGGAGCTAAACCACCTGTGCTATCATTACTAATAGTTAAATCTCCTGTAATATCCATTTTATAACCATTGGTAAAAATAAATAATGCCTGACGTTGACCACTAGAACCACCAGCAGTTAAAGGATTATTTGCACCAGTAATTGTTAAATTATGCATCGTAGCATTTGCATTCAAATATAAATAGTTGATTGTAGTGCTGCTTGGTTGAATATTGTTCGCATTGATTACAACATCCTCACAACTAATTGGTGGGTGTCCTAAACTCCAGTTACCACCTAAGTTCCAGTTAACAGTTGTTCCAGCAAACAGCGTTCCAATAAATGTATTGGTAGTATAAACACCGCCACAACTTAATGTTGTAACACTACCATTTGCATCGGTGCTTGTGCCACCAGAGTTTCTTGCCTGCACTCTTACATAAATTAATGTGTTAGAATTCTGATTAGTAACAGATGCACTAGTAACATTTGCATCAACAGTTTGATTTAATGAATATGTTACACCATCCTCAGAAGTATAAACATCAAAGAAATCTTCGTTGCTTGAATTATCTGTCCAGTTAACTGTAAATGTGAAATAGCACTTGGGTTACCCAAATAAGCAGTTGATGTTATATGGAAACCAAAATAATAAGTCCCTGTTGCACCAGGTGTAAATGTAGCATATACATATTGTGGCGTTGTATTTCTTAAAGCCGTACCAGTCCATAAAGTAGTTTGGAAATTTGTAGAAATAGCAGAACCATTATATACTTTTAATGCTAAATTCTCACCATTGGTAAAGTTAGACTGCCAGAAACTTACAGTGTAAGTTGTTCCAGAATTTAATATAAAACCTGGCGTATAAGCAATATCATTGGCAGCACGTGTAGTTGATCCTGTGCCTGCATAAGTACCAGCAGCATCATACCTTAAACAATAAGGAGAAGATTTGATAGTAGCACCACCACCTTGTACAGCACCTATTTTCCATACTGCTGCATCGGCATTCACGTTTTCTTGTGTCCAGCAACCAACTGCTGAACCAGAAGCAGGTAAATCTTGAGTGTTATATACATCAAAATTTTGAGAATAAGGAAGTACAGAACTTGCACCACAAACAGTTGTTGTGCTACCCGTTACATAATTACTATAACAACCATTATTAGTTCTTATTCTGTAATAATACAATGTTGCAAAATTCAAATTGCTAACAGTGGTTGTTAAAGCATTAATGCCTGTGGTTGATGAAGCTCCTGTAAAGTTTGAATTAGTAGCAACGCCAACATCGTAAGTTCTTGCATTGGCACCACCTTCTGTAGGGATAGCCCAAGTAAATACTATGTTATTAACACCACCAGTTGCATTTGGCGTAGCCACAACTGTATTTGGAATATTAGAACAAGTAGTAAAGCTATATACTAATGGGCTTGTAGTATTGTAAACTGGACCACCAGTACAACCACCACCATTGTAACTGTAAATAGTTACAGTATATGCAGTATTACCAGTCAATCCTGTTAAACTTAAATTTAATGAAGAATTGGCTTGTCTTACAGTTCCACCACCTAAGCTATTACCAGAAGTATAAGTTGTTCCATTTGCAGGACCACTAGATAATGCTGATGTGCTTAATACAACCAAGTAACCAGAAGGTGCACCTGATGCGGCAGTATATGAGCCATTTAAAGTAGATGTAGTAAAAGTACCTGTAAAGCTTGTTGCTTGAGTAGTTGGGGCAGAACAAGCTGATGCTGTGACAACAGTAAATGTTCCTTGATTTATTGCATTTCCACAACCATCTGTAACAATTAAGTTACCAGTTGTTGCACCAGCAGGAACAGTTACTATTAATTCTGCAGCCAAAGAAGAAACTACAGTTGCTGTAGTTCCATTAAAAGTAACTATAGTTATGCCTGCCAAATTAGTTCCTGTAAATCTTACCTGATCTCCAACACTACCAGTAGTAAGTGTTTGTGAAGATATAGATCCAGGAGCATTTCTTGTTACTGTTGAAGTACTAGTAGAACTACCAAAACTTGTAGTTACACTAACAGTACCAGTAACTGGTGTTGAATATCCACTTGCAACTACTGCACTTACAGTATCATTATTTATGTTTGAAAATGATGCAGCAGCAGCTCCTGCTAATGTTGCAGCACTTGCACTAGTCAAATCTGCACCATAAATTTTAAATGTGCCACCAGCACAAGCACTACTTGGTGTAGCACCTGCTACTTTAGGTTGATAAATTATTTCATCAGCACCCATATCAGGGAAACTTGTACTTCTTGAATTACCATCAATATCTGTAGAAACAAAAGAAGTTAATGGAGTTCCTCCATTATTGATAGCAGCATTACCACTTACTAAACTTAAATGTAAATCTGTAGCACTAGTAAAGGTAGGTTGTGCAAAAATACCATTTGCTTCTCTGCCAGTAGATGTTCTCAATCCAGCCAAATTAACTATTAGACTTGGATTATTTGAGCCTAAATTTGAATTTGCTGTGTAATATGCATTATTGTCTAAGCCCCAAAAAGCATTGGCAGTTGTTGCTGTAAAGTTAAAATAAGCATAATAATTTATATTTCCTGATGAAGAAGATATATTATTAGCAAAAATGTTATTCTTAACATCCATACATCCTGCATTCGCAGCATTTGCCAAACTAACAGAAAAAGCTGAGCTTCCATTATTAGGTGAAGTATTTGGCGTTGTTAAATTAACAGAGTTATTATAAATTCTCCAAATTGGATTAGTTGTTGATGCTGCAGTTGTACTACCAATAGTAGCAATAATACCATGTATAATTAAATTAGTTGTACCAATACCAAAAGCAGAAACGTCACAAACTTGATTGTTGTATACAATATTGTTAGCGTTGCTAGTATTAGATGTTAAAGTCATACCTCGTCCCGAATAAGCAGCAACAAGACTAGTACTGTTTTGCCTAACTTTTACAATTTTGTTATTTGCAATTACAGCTCCAGAAAATACCCCACCAGTTTGAATACCATGAATAGTACCACTACTTGTATCTTGTGTTGTTGATGCACTATTAATTGTATTGTTTGAAATCACCACACCAGTAGCATTAGAAATAAATATACCGTTTGAGAAAACACTATCAACAGTATTATTGGTTACAGTCCAGTTGCTTTCAACAAAACTTACAACATTATTTCTTATACCATGTTGGCTGTATCCAACTGAATTATTTGTAATTGTATTGTTATTTGCCGCAGCTGGTGTTCCTGGATAAGGATTAGCAGCAGTTCCACCAGCAGTAGAGGAATTTGACGACCAAATACATGCATAAGTATTCTTGCGGGTACTTCCACGTAGATTACAGTTTTTGATGGTATTGCCTGTTGCAGCATCACCTGATAAACTTCCTAACCAAATTACGCCACTAGTAGCTTCAGTTAATAAAGCAGTAGTTCCACCTGTTTTGGCAACAGTACCTACAAAATTATTTTGAATAGTTAAATCTTTGCTACTACCTCCAGTAGCATTACTACCATCGATTGTTACATTGTCTGCACCAACCAATCTTGAGTTTAAAGCAGCTTGGGCAGTTTCTGTTGAGTTGCCAGTAACAGAAATAGTAATACCGCCTGTGTGTGTACCAGCATTTATGGCATCAAATGCTGCTTTTAAAGTAGAATAACTGGTAGGGCCAGTAGTTCCACCAGTTGCAGTAACACTCATTTGAGAGTGTGCATTAAACGAAAATGCCATAATAAATAAACAGACTAGCCAATGCGATAAACGCATTTTTTTCCTGTTATTTACTTTGACATCTGTTAGAAGTGTGGTTACCACTTTTTGGGTAACAGCTTCTGATTTTTTTTGAGAAGTGTAGTTTGTTTTTCTCATACAATTACAGATTGGTTTTAGTGAAAAAAAAATTAATTGTTGTTTTGGGAAGTAGAAACTTCTCACTTTTTTGTGGTATCATAGGTTACGGTTTTAGGGAACGTTTTTTTATTTAGTTTATTGTACAATAAAATAAAATATAAAAAGTTTTGCAATGTATAGAAAAAAAAAAAAAAAAAAAAAAATTAACATTTTTTTAATATTTTTTTTTTTTTAGTAAAATAATAAATATTTGATATTAATTTTTATTTAGATTGCACCCCTAAATTAATTATTTAAGATTATGAAGAAAATTTTATCCTCTATTATTATTGTCTTGTTATGCAAGTTTTCAATTGCTCAGTATTTTAATTATCCAGCTTCCGGTGTTAGTTTTGTTACTGGTCTCAATTATACAGACTTAGGTGGTAATGGTACAAAAATTACTACCAACTACAAAGGTCAGCCAATGGGCGTTCAAAACGATAATTCATCTATACAGAATATTGGTTTTACCTTCAACTTTGCGGGTATCAACTTCCAACAATTTGTATTACATACAAATGGGTTTATTAAACTAGGTACAGATAGTACAAATCTTGATGACTCTTATAATGTTTTGTTTGGAAATGATGCCAATACACAAAATGTAATTTATCCATTTAATAATAAATTATTAGGTTCAAATGGTTCTACAGAATTTAGGATATATACACAAGGTACAGCTCCAAATAGAACCTGTACTATACAATTTAGATCTTTAACTGATAGCGGTTGTAGCCAGTGCTCTAACCCCAATGGCTTATCAACTCAAATTCAATTTGGCAATATAGAATTTCAAATTGTTTTATACGAAACTACAAATGTTATTGAGTTTGTTTATGGCACATTTTTAAGCAGTGGAAATACTGCTGGATACGTTCCATCTAACTGTGGTATAAAATTAAATAGTCAAAAAAATTCTACCAATATTACCAAAGCATCAGCTACTGCTTTTTCTGCAGCTCAGTTTTTAGATGGTCCTTATACTGGTAATAGTTTCAACACACGTAATGATAATTTGCCTGCTTCTGGGTTTACATACAGATTTACACCAGTTAATGTTTTAACTAATAACACTCAAATTTTAAGCGTTCGTTACAATGGTAAAATATCTAAAAACTATAATCATCAAATAAGCACTGTAATTAGAAATATTGGTAAAACAAATTATACAAATTTTCCAATAACAATGACTACTACTGGTGCAAATACATATAGTAGAACAATTACGCTTGCCAATTTTAATGGTGGTGACATTGATACTATTTATTTTAACCCACCAGCATGGGCAAATGCTGGGAATACATTCTCTGAAATAAAGTTACCTAGCGACGATGATAATACAAATAATATTGATACAGCCAAACAATTAGTAACAAACAATATCATTGGTACAAGTTTCGATACGTCTATTGTTGCCAGTGTAGGTTCAACAAGCAATCAAATAGAAATGGCAACCTTCTTTAAAAATAATTCTACCAATAAAATTACCAGCCTTTCTACTTACATTAGTGGTGCTGGCAGACAATACAGATTTTATGTTTATGGAGTTAGTGCAGATACACCAAAAACAAAACTTTACCAAGGCACAACATTAACAAGTGTTGCAGGTAAAAATACTTTAAACCTTGCTCCTGCACAATATATCAACGTTACAGGCGATTTCTTTGTTGTTGTGGTTCAAATAAGTGCTACTGTCAATTTGGGACAGGCATATAAAGTAGAAAATTATTTACGTCCAAAATATTTTTATTTCAGAAGCCCACAAGGTTCAAGTATTGCACCTACCTCTGCTTGGTTCGATGCATCAACATCAACTTTGCCATTTACTAAATTTATGATAGATGCAACTTTCCAAAATCCTCCAACAAGTCCGGTTGATACAACCCTATTACCAGTTAAATTTAATTATTTCACAGGTATAAAAGAAGGAAAAAATAATATTCTAAACTGGCAATCAAGTTCAGAAATTAATAGTCTTGGTTTTGAAATTCAACGCAGTGCTAATGGAAAGGATTTTGTAAAAATTGGTTTCGAAAACTCAAGAGGTGGTGCAACTACAATAGCAACTTATAGCTTTTTAGATACTAAGCCACTTACAGGAATTAATTATTATCGTTTACGTCAGTTGGATAAAGATGGTAAAGAATCATTCTCAGAAGTTATTTCAATTAATACAAACGAAAAATTGAAATTAGAAATAGTTAGTTTATTCCCTAATCCTTCAAAGGAAAATGCAAGCATAATTTTCAATAGTGCGTCAGTAAATAAAATGAATATTACTGTTACTAACTTGCAAGGAAAAGTTGTATTGTCTCAAATAATTAATGCAACGAAAGGAGAGAATAGAGTGCAATTAAATACTGCTAATTTACCTGCTGGTAATTACTTAATTAATATTGCAGAAATGAATACTGAAAATGCAGTAACAACTAAGTTTGTTAAATTATAAACTTAAATAACATGAATAAAAAAAATGCATCCAATTGGATGCATTTTTTTTATTCATGTTATTTAAGTTTATAATTTAACAAACTTAGTTGTTACTGCATTTTCA
>JAPLER010000239.1 GCA_026391115.1 Bacteroidota bacterium
ACTTATTGCAACGATAGCAATGTTTTTAATTATTATTTATAAAATTTAATACTTCACTTGTAATATAATTCAACTGCTCTTCATCAAGCTCTGTATGAATAGGTAGAGAAATTACTTTTGTTGTTAACTCATCTGTAACAGGTAAATCAACATTACCAATTCCAAAACTGTCAAACATTTTTTGCTTGTGTCCTGGTACAGGATAATAAATCATTGCTGGAATTTTTTTCTCTGTCAAATGTCCAATTAAAGCATCTCTATCAACTCCATTTAACTGCAATGTATATTGATGAAAAACGTGTGTTGAGTTGCTTGCAACATAAGGCGTTTTAATTTTTACATTATTTGCAAACGCTTTATTGTAGTGGTTTGCAGCGTTTTGACGTGCAGCATTATATTCATCTAAATGAGCCAATTTAATATTCAAAATAGCTGCCTGAATCGAATCTAACCTGCTATTGCAGCCAACAACATCGTGATAATATCTTACACTTTGTCCGTGATTAGCAATTTTTTTCATTGCAGCTGCAAGTGTATCATCATTTGTAAAAATGGCTCCACCATCGCCATAAGCTCCCAAATTTTTGCTTGGATAAAATGATGTGCAACCAATATGGCCAATGCTTCCAGTTTTCTTTTTTGTGCCATCGCTAAAAGTATAATCGCAACCAATAGCTTGTGCATTATCTTCAATCACAAATAAATCATGTTCTTTAGCAATTGCCATAATCTCCTCCATTGGTGCAGCGTGTCCATATAAATGTACTGGCACAATAGCTTTAGTTTTTGGTGTAATCAAAGCCCTTATCGATGAAGGTTCTATACAAAATGTATCTTTATTAACTTCTGCAAAAACGGGTTTTAATTTTAACAAAGCAACCACTTCTGTTGTAGCTATATAAGTGAAAGAAGGTGTAATCACTTCATCACCAGGTTGCAAACCCAAAGCCATCATTGCAATTTGCAAAGCGTCTGTTCCATTGGCACAAGGAATAGTATGTTTACTACCAATGTAATTATTTAAACTATTTGTAAATTCAGTTACAGCTTTCCCATTAATATATGCAGCACTATCCAGCACTTCTGCAATTGCAGCATCAACTTCAGTTTTGATTTTAAGATACTGTGATTTAGTATCTACCATTTGAATTGGTTTCATATTCTTTTTTGAATGGTTGCAAATTTATGAGATTGAACTTAAGAATTAATTATTAAGAATAGAACTTTGTAAATTGAAAAGTAATATTCTTGCCTATCAAATATAAAATATGATAGAAACTACTACTCAAATAAGAGTAAGATATGCCGAAACAGACCAAATGAATGTGGTATATCACGGCAACTATGCTCAATATTTTGAAGTGGCAAGAGCAGAATGTATAAGAGAATTTGGATTTACCTACAAGCAAATTGAAGAATTTGGCGTTGTTATGCCTATCGTGGAATTGAATATAAAATTTATTAGACCTGCACACTACGACGATTTACTTACCATAAAAACTACTTTAAAAACTTTGCCTGAAAATCATATTATGGAGTTTTATCACGAAGTATATAATGAGGAGGGAAAATTATTAACTATGGGAAAAGTAGTTTTGTATTTAATAAAAGCAAATACAAAAGAAAAAACTACTTTACCAAAAGAAATGTTAGAAAAGATAAAATATAAATTCATTGTTTAAATTGAAATCTAAAATGACACTATCAATAAGTATAATTATAATATTAATTGTAATTGGCATTTGCAGTGGTGCATTAAGTGGCCTAGTTGGAGTAGGTGGTGGAATTATTATTGTTCCCTGTCTAATATATTTTTTAGGATTTTCGCAAAAAATGGCACAAGGCTCATCACTTGGCATTTTACTTTTACCAGCAGGAATTTTAGGAGTTTTACAATATTATAAACAGGGTCAAATAGATTTTAAAGTTGTACTAATAGTTGCACTTGGTTTTGTTGTTGGCAATCTTTTTGGCAGCAAGCTAGCACTAAGTATAAGCGATGCTTTGCTAAAAAAAATATTTGCAATATTGCTTATTGTAATAGCTTTAAAAATGTTGTTTTTGGATAAACCACAAACAACGACAGAACCAAAATCTGCAAACGAAATAAAGAAGTAATAGATATGGGTACGCTACAAATAACTTGTCCAAATTGCAATCATAGGTTCGAACCAGCAGATGGAATGCGTGATGAAATTGAAAAAGAATTGCGTAGTAAAATGATCGATTGGCAAAAGAAAAAAGATGATGAATTCAAACAAAAAGAAAATGCATTTCAGCAACAAATAAATACCAAAGAAATTGAGTTTAATAATAAACTTCAACAAGAAAAGAATGCTTTGCAAACTCAATTACAAGAACAATTGAGAAAAACCATTAGTGCAGATTTTGAAAATCAACTAAAACAACTACAACAAGCAGATGCTGAGAAGGAAGAAAAACTAAAAGAAGCCAGAAAAAAGGAACTTGATTTTTTAACAAAAGAACGTGACTTAAAAAACAAAGAGGCAGAATTAGAATTAAATATTCAAAAAAGATTGAGTGATGAAAGAACTAAACTGAGTGATGAAATAAGAAAACTTGAAGAGTTGCGTATTACTCAAATGCAGGAAGAGTTCAATTTAAAACTTGCCGAAAAAGAAAAACAACTTGAAGATCAACGCAAATTGGCACTACAAATGAAACAAAAAGCCGAGCAAGGCAGTATGCAATTGCAAGGCGAAATTCAGGAGTTGCTTTTAGAAGATTTATTAAAATCAACTTTCCCATTTGATAATATTACAGAAGTTGGCAAAGGTGTTCGAGGTGCGGATTGTATTCAAACTGTACATACCAAAACAGGAACTGAAGCTGGCAAAATTATTTATGAAAGTAAACGTACAAAAGACTTTAGTAATGATTGGATAGAAAAATTAAAGACAGATATGAGAAGTTTAGGTGCAGACATTGCTGTAATTGTAACCCAAACTTTACCAAAAGATATG
>JAPLER010000316.1 GCA_026391115.1 Bacteroidota bacterium
AAAATTCATCAGAAATAAAGTAGTCATGCGTTTCTAAATGCTTTTCATCAATGTATCTTACGTAATCAAGTTTGTTTTCTATAACAATTGTAGCATCATTACTATATTGCAAAATATTATTGTAAACAGCCTTTGGTTCAACTCTTTTGTTCAGTGCAATTACATTTATATGTGGTATTGAAAAAAATAGTCTTTCCACACTTTGCGAGTGAGTTGGGCCATAACCTCTTTTGCCTCCCATAGGTGTTCTTAGTACAAATGGCAAGTCTAGTTTTACCCCATACATGCATTGTATTTTTGATGCTTGTTGTAATATCTGATCAACAACAAGCGTCGTGAAATCACCAAACATTATTTCAATTAAAGACTTCATACCGCCCAACGCAATTCCAATTCCAATTCCAGTAATACCCGCTTCGCTGATAGGACTATTATAAATGTTAGAAGGAAATAAATTACTCAAATCTTTGGTTACTTTAAAAGCTCCACCATACTGCTTAGGATTAAATTGATTATTGTTTTCAATGTCTTCGCCAAAGAGTACTATTGACTTGTCTTTTTCTAAGTTATGTTTAAAGGAAGAATAAATACTTTCATTTACTCTAACATTAGGATTGTTTTTATTAAGAGCTGAGTAATTAACGGCTTGGTCTTTTATTAGTTTAACTGATGTGGATTTAATAAAAGTTTCATCTTTTTCAACATACAGTTGTAATAAATCTAAAAAACTGTTTGCTTCTGTATTCAGCTTATTATATTCAGTTTCATTATTCCTTTCAAAAACATTTATTGGATCAATACTTTTATAGTGCTCAATTTCATCCGTGTTTCTGTTATCATCACCTTTAGAATGAGAATTTAATCTGTAACATTCTACTTCAATAAAAGTTGGACTACAATTTCTGGTATTCTCAACAGCTTTTTTAAAAGTTGAATCCAAATGTTGTAAATCATAAATTGATGCGTTGTAATAATCAACACCAAATCCTTCTATTCTTGACTGAAGTGAGCCTTTGAGTATTTGTTTAAAACTTGTAGATTGTGCATATTTGTTATTCTCTAGTACAAATAAAATTGGTGCTTTATATATAGCAGCAAGATTAATGGCTTCATATAGAGTACCTTCTCCCAAAGTTCCATCCCCAATAAAAATGACAGAAATGTTTTTGGCATCAGCATTTTTAAGTTTGCTTGCAAGTGCAAAACCAACCGCAACTGGTGCAAAGCCGCCCTGAATTCCATTTGAATAAAATCCCTTATTGTAAAGATGCTGGCTGCCTCCATAACCTTTTGAACAACCAGTTATTTTTCCCATTACCTCGGCTAGCAAACCTCTGTAGTCATTTGTTTTTAAAAGATAGTGTCCATGACCTCTGTGATTAGAGAAATAGGTATCGTTATCTGTAATGTATTGAGATAAAATTGCTGGAGTAATTTCTTGTCCAACACAAGTATGTACAGTGCCATTTAGTTTACCTTCTGAAAAAAGCTTTAAAAGAAGCGTTTCAAAGGCTCTCACATAAATTGCTTTTTTAAATATTTCTAAGTTCATCTATATTAAATAAAAAGTAATGTATTATTGTTTTTGATAAGTCCATTTAGCGTTTTCTTTTATAAATCCGTGTGCAGACCCCCACGGGTAAATAGAGTCTAGATTTACTCCAAATTTAGAAACTGAAAACGATGATATATTTTCAACAAAATCTACAGGAGAACCTGTTTTAGTTGTGCTTTTGTGCTATAGGTTATATTAACTCTACATTGCAAGGAATGCCATAAACTTGTGTTGCAAGTATAGCTGATGTTCTACGCGTAATTGCTGATTCAATTTTAGTAGCATCTATGGTAAGATTTGTAGGGTTAATATCTACAAAAACAGGTTCGCAATTTCCCCAAACTATTGATGAAGTTTAGTAACATAGCTAAACGAGGTTGTAATAATTTCGCCTTTTAGTTCTAATGCTTTAATTGCAATTTGTATAGCTATGGTTCCATTATTCAAAAAATAGAAATGTGGAACATCGAGATATTTTTTTAGCTTTTGCTCAAGGTCATTAACCAATGGACCATGATTGGTTAAATGTGCTCTTTGACAAATGCCATCAAGTATTTGTTTATATTCTTCAATTGGTGGAAGAAAAGATTTTGTAACGTTAATCATTGTATTTAAAAATCGTAAGTAACATTGTGATTGTTATTTTATGCAAAAACTTTATTATATACACTCACTAAATTTTCTAAGTATTTTTCTTTTGAATATTTAGAAACTATCGATTGATGCATAATGTTTTCATCAAACATAATTTCCTTTGTATAAATTTTATTGATGTATTCAGCAATTTTTTTATAGTCTTCCATTTCTACAAGTAATCCATTTTCATAGTCTGTAACAAAGTCTCTTGCTGCTCCATTATCAACTACAATAGTTGGAATTCCCATTGCAATGGCTTCGGCAACTGTAATTCCAAATGTTTCATAAAAACTAGTTGAAATATATAAATTAGTACTAGCTAATTGTTTTGCAACTTCGTAGTTACTTATGTTGCAAATTATTTCAATATGATTATTTAATCCTAAACTATTTATTTCTTGCTTTATTAAATCAATAGCTGAATTTTGTTTTACATCAGATATAATTAGTGAAATATGTATGGGTTGAACTACTTGATAATTATTAAAAAAATAACTAATACTTTTTAAAAATGTTGGTATATCTTTTATTTTAAAAGGTCTTGTTATTTGAGTTATTTTAAAAATTTGGCTTTTGTCTTTGATTTTTTCTTTTGGATTAAAAATTTCGGTATTTATATAATTGCCTATTACTACTGGTTTGTTCTTTAAAGTAAGTAGTGATTCATAAATTCTTTTATCTTGATACCCAACTGTAATTAATTGATTGGTTTTAGATATTGTTTCTTTAATAAGTTTATGAACAAATTGACTTGCCTTGTAAAATGCAAATGGGCTATGACTTGTAAGTACGTAAGGTATTTTTGTTATGATAGAAATTTTATTAGCAACTACACCTGCAATCCATGGGTCGTGAGCATGTATGATATCTGGTTTCCACGATAAAATTAGTTCTTTTAGTTTGCTTACATATCTATACATCAAAATGCTAAAACGCAATTTGTCATATAAAAAAACATAATCATCTATACCAAAGTTTATAACGTCTAAACTTTTTGAAATGCTTTGATTATACTTTGTGTTTTGTGAAAATGAAAAATCTTGTATAATTTTTTTTCTTCCAATGGGTTTTGAATTGCATACTACAACTTTTACCTCAAATTTTTCGCTTAATAGCTCGGCTTGCTGCTTTATAAAAACACCAAGTTGTGGCATTTCTGTTGTTGGATACCAAGAAGTAAGTAATAAGATTCTTTGTAGCATTTTAGCTAACTAATTTAGCTTAGTTTTTTGAAAATATTTTTTATACTAAGAAGTTTTACATAGACTTTATAACAAATAGTATTTCTCCAAAAAAGATGAAATGCTCTAAGTTTTTTATATTCATTGATCAAACCATTATACTCAGGCAAGAGATTGGCAAACACAGTTTCTCTCTCTGCTAATCTTAGTTTGTCAAATTCTTTATTTACACTTATACCACCATCCTGATAAATAGTGACAATATTGGGAATATTCTTATACTTTATTTTATTAATTAATATTGCTTTAATAAAAAACTCCCAATCAGATACAATTTTATTTTGCTCGTTATAAAAACCATAAGTTGTGAATAATTGTCTTTTAATTGCACTTGCACCGTGTGCAATTGAACTATCAATAAAATTGAAAATACTTAATTGTGTACTAAATATATATTCTTTTTTTTTTTTTTCTAATTGGATATTTCCAAAATAAAGTTCAAGGTCATCTTGCATATTGTTTTCAAATAATTCTAAAACGTTGTTATTTAAAAAATAATCCCCACTGTTTAAAAAGATGCAATATTTACCTATAGCTTTTTTAATTCCCTTGTTCATTGCATTGTAAATACCGGTGTCTTCTTCGCTTATCCAAAAACTAATTTTGCCTTCATAACTTTTTATAATGTTGTTGCTGTCGTCTTTACTTGCACCATCAATTACGATATATTCAAAGTTTTTATTTGTTTGCGATATTACACTTTCAATAGTTTTTTTTAAACCAATAGCGTTATTCCTGTTAACAGTAATTATTGAAAAGTAAATGTTATTTTCTGGTTTTATATCCATTAAAGCTACTTTCTTTATTTACGAGTAAGTTGCTTTTTTAGAACTTAAAACATTACTGTAAATTGTCATTAGTTTCTCTAAATATACGTCTTTCGAAAATTTTGCTGCAATAGAATTGTGCATCTTTTTTTCATCAAAAACAATTTCTTTTGTTTCTATTTTATTAACATAATTTGCTATTGATTCATAATCGCCCATTTCTACAATTAGACCATTTTCTTTATGACTTACAAAATCCCTAACTGCACCATTATCAACTGCAATAGTTGGTATACCGGCAGAGATAGCCTCAGCAACAGCAATTCCAAAGGTTTCGTAGTAGCTTGTTGAGATGAAAACATCAGAATCTAACATTTCGTTTGCAATAACAGTATGGTATTTAACATTTGACAATATTCTTGTAATATTTTTTAAACCCAAGCTTTCAATATCAATATACATTTCTTTGAAGCTATATCCATCCATTACTTCAGAAACGATCAATAAGACTTCTATATTTTTTTTTGAAACATCATAATTTTCGATATAATAATTTATTGCCCTTAAGAATGTAGGAATATCTTTTCGCAAAGAGGTACTTGATATGTTTATAATTTTAAATTTACTTTTTTCATTTTTAATCTTTTTTATAGGATTAAAAGTCCCAGTATCTACAACGTTTCCAAGTGTTATTGTCTTAAATTTTGTATTTATTAAAGAATCTAAAATCCTTTTATCTTGATTTCCAACAGTAAGTAGCTTATCTGCTTTAATAAAAGAATTTAGTACCAATTTATTGATATAACAAGATCGAGTGTTAATAAACAATGGGTTATGACTGGTTAATACAAAGGGTATATTACTGTAACTAGAAATATAATTAGCCAAAACGCCAGCCAACAGTGGGTCGTGGGCATGTATAATATCTGGTTTCCAATTAGCAAATAATCTTTTCAAATAAAATAAATAGCTTGAAAAGATTATTTTATACCTTGTTTCTTCGCCTAAAAAAACATACTCTTTAACATTATATTCTAGTAATTCTAAATTTTTATCAACAATAAAAATTGAATTTTCTATTTTTTTTGGTGCAACAAAAAAATCTTTAATAAAACCTTTTCGACCAACAATTATAGGATTACAAACCAATACTTTTACATCGTATTTTTGGGTTAACAATGCTGCTTGTTGATGTATAAATATACCAGATTGTGGTTTTTCTATTGTAGGATACCACGAAGCAATTAGTAGAATTTTTTTCATTATACTATTATGTTACTTTGCAATTTTTTTTGTGGTTGAAGTAAGTTTATATTTAAATATCAACTTAGGATAAGATAATGGATGCTTTAACCAAATAAATAAAGGATACAAAGATTTATATGCCCAAGATGCTCTTAACGATAAGCCAAAACTTTTGCTTGTGAATTTATATTTTATTACTGGCAACATAGATTTATAAATTATTTTTTTGCTAACCAATGAACCAAATGTTTTTTTTAAAAATTGCTCAGCTTGATTCCAATATACATCATCAAATTGAGAACTGCTAAAACCTGTAGATGTATAAAATGCTATCGTTTCATCTATAAACAACCAAATATATTTTTTGTTGGCAAATGAAATTTTATTCAAATAAATATCTGCATTTACTTTCATTGTAATATTATAACAGCCGAGTTCTTACAATAAACTTTTTTTGTAAAAAATTGATTGGTGACAAATATTTTCTACACACATTCTTTTATCATCAAAAGTACCACCAAATACCTTATTGTAATGCTCTATAAAAACATTACCATAAACTACATCGCAATTATTTTTTTCAATTGTTTGTGCAACTTTTTCTAAAACGGTATTGCTATATAAATAATCATCGCTACCCAAAAAATATAGCCATTCATTTTTTGCTAATGCAATGCCTTTGTTCATTGCATCGTAAATGCCTTTGTCTTTTTCCGAGATAAAACTAATCTTGCATTTCGTTGCATATTGTTTAGCCAATTCAATTGTGCCGTCCTTTGATTCACCATCAACAATAACAACCTCGTAATTTGCATAAGTTTGAAACACAATGCTATCAAGCGTTGTTGCTAATGTTTTTGTGGAGTTATATGTTGGGATGATGATAGAAAACATTGCAGTGTAATCTAATTAAGGTTTTCTTGTATATATTTTTGTAATGATGAGGTAGGGTCTAGTTTTTCATCAAACAAGCGTAACGCATTTTTTTGTAATGTTTTATACTCAATGTTTGATGAAAGAACACTTCTTAACTCATCTGTAGTATTTACAGTAAAGCCAAAATTGTACTGATTGTTTAATGTTTCATATAAACCAACTCTACTTGTTATTGTAGGAAGTCCAGCTTTCATATATTGCGAAAATTTACCTGATGAAAGACCCATATTCACCAAATTATCACCAACATATTTATCCTCAAAAGTTGGAACATAAATAGCTAATCCCATATCAAACTGTTTTAGATATGCTATTGTATCATCAAATGACTCTATATAATCTGTTGTTACTAGAATATTT
>JAPLER010000312.1:0-841 GCA_026391115.1 Bacteroidota bacterium
GTGATTGTTTTTATATTATCTATAAAAAAATTAAAGTATTTAAACACAGCTAATACACCAATGTTTGCAATAAGACTTAAAATTAAAAACCTTTTGGTATACAGCTTTGATTTGCTCTCACGAAACTTTTCTATGTATATACCAGCAAAATAATCTACAACAATTGTTGCACCAAGTATCGCTATGTAAACTGGTATAAATGCCATATAAAACAAGCAGCTTGCAGCAAGTAGTAAAAACCATCTATACTTGTGTGGTAAAACAAAGTACATACTTGTTACTATTATAAAAAATAAGATAAATTCTATCGAGTTGAATAGCATTTTATTCGGTTACGACTAAATATTTTGCAAAATTATTTCTGCAATTATTTCTACATTTTCTATTTCTAAACCAACATAAATAGGTAAACACATTACCCTTTTACTTGCATCTTCACTAACGGGGCAATCATATTTTTTTGAAAGATATTCTAATGTATTTAATGAAGGGTTGAAATATCTTCTTGCAAAAATTTGTTGGGCAGCTAGTGCATCTCTAACTGCCAGCAATTGTTGCTCATCTTTAAATAAAACAGGATAATAAGCGTAGTTGTATATTGTTGTATGTTCATCAACTTTTGGTCTGCTTAAATCATTTGCTTTTGCAAATAATAAACTATCGTAGGCTTCACTTATGTTCTTTCTGTCAGCAATTATTATTTCCATATAAGGAAAAACACACAGGCCCATTGCAGCATGAAACTCGCTGTTTTTGCCATTTATACCAACACCATAAAAACTTTCAGGAGTTTTATGTCCAAAGTTTCTATGATATGAAAGTTTATGTGCAACATCGGCAT
>JAPLER010000312.1:913-2985 GCA_026391115.1 Bacteroidota bacterium
GCATTGTTGGCTGTTACACCACCACCTTCAACAGTGTGAAATAGTTTGGTTGCATGAAAACTTAGTGTAGATACATCACCATAATTTAATAAGCCTTTTCCTTTGTATTCAACACCAAATGCATGTGCTGCATCGTATATTACTTTTAAATTATGTTTGTTAGCAATAGTTTCAATTAACTCAACATTACAAGGTATGCCATATACATGTGTTGCAAGAATTGCAGTTGTATTAGGCGTAATTGCTGCTTCTATTTTTGTAGCATCAATAGTTAGTGTTGTGGGTTCAATATCAACAAAAACTGGTTCGCAATTTTCCCATACTATAGATGAAGTTGTAGCAACATAGCTAAAAGGTGTAGTGATTATTTCTCCTTTTAATTCCAGAGCTTTTATGGCTATTTGAATAGCAATTGTGCCATTATTTAAAAAGAAAAAATGGGGTACGTTTAAATAATTTTTTATCTTCTGTTCTAATTCAACTACTAGTGGACCGTTGTTTGTTAAATGTGCTCTATTCCATATTCCATCAAGTAGTTTTTTATATTCTTCAATTGGAGGTAAAAATGATTTTGTAACGTTTATCATTAGATTAATTGTAGATAGATTTTTTAATTGGAGATAGGTTTGAACACTAGCTCATTATTTTTTGAGAAAACAATATTATTTGATGGAATATTTTTTGTAATTGTTAGTCCTGAGCTTATGATTGAATTACTGCCAATTGTAAGTTTTGGTTCTATAGGTTTCCTAAATAATTGTGATGATCTAAATTGCAATTAGCAGAAATGAGGTTATTGTTGCCTATTTCAGAACAAGGACCTATATGTACAAATGGAAGTATTATATTTCCTGTACCAATCTTGCAGTTGAATCCAATTTGAGCCTTAGGGTGAATAAGATTTGTAAACGGAATATTTAATTGTGTTAAGCTATCATAAACTCTTTTTCTAAAGCTGATAGGAGCTCCTACTGATATAATTACAAAGTCAAATAAATTGCCCTCATAATCTTTTTTTATTATAGTAAAGTCAATTTTATTTTTTACGGGAACACCAAAGTATGATTTGTTTTGCTTTTCAGGCGTATCATCATAAACGCAAACAGGCTGTAGATTACAATCAAAAATTATGTCAAGTAATTGAATCAATGCTTGACCAGCTCCAATAATGGCAATTCGTTTTCTTAAATCATAATTTGCATTTTCAAGTTCTATCAAACCCTTTCTGTCATTGCTTCCATTTTTTTTAAGGTAATCTTTTACTGTTTGCTCTGTAATTAGTTGCTCTGTAAATATTGAAACATCAATATTGTTCTCTTTAATTATTTTTTTTGCTTTTTCTGTAATTACTGTAGATGTTAAGTTTTTTTCATCAGTTATATTTTCTTTAACAGATGATTTAAATACATCAGAATAAATTTCAACTTCCTGATCAGAAAATTGTTCAGTAATTAAAAAAAGTGGTTGGTTGGTACTTATACTATCATTAATATGAAATGTTGTAAAGAAATAACCATCAAAGTCTGTATGAACATCATATGAAGCTTTACTGGAATCTAAGCATAAGACAATGTCTCCTTTTTTTACTTGTTCTCCATTTTTAAAACGGAGCTCAATAACTTTATATGAGTCATCATTTACATTTAATTGTTCGCAAACAACAACCTTAAATTTATTGTGCATATACTTTTAGAATTTCTTGTTTAATTGTGCTTTTACCAGGTAATAAATCTAGTTCGGCTTTTATTGAACTTGGTATTACTGAATTATTTCCGATTCTCTTCAAATTATTTAACTGAAGTTTATCTTCCAATAAGGCTGCAGCTATTTCTGAGCCAAGTGAAGCAAAGTTGAAACCTTCTTCAACAATTAATAAATTTTTGGTTTGCCTTACAGAGTTTTTTATTGTACTGATGTTTAGAGGTTGTATTATAGTTGGGCAAATAATTTCAACAAAAATTTCATTTTCAATAAATAACTCATATGCTGCTTCTTCACAATCTGTTAAACAGCCACCGTAGCAAAAAACTGTTATTGTAGGCGTAATATTTTTAGGACTAATTTTTATTGTT
>JAPLER010000227.1 GCA_026391115.1 Bacteroidota bacterium
ATTACAACTATATTAATGTAAGAGTTGCAAGCCCTGGTGGAGATTTAATAGACAAAAAAAATAGAAATTTTTTAGACCACGTTACATACTCCGGCTATTCTAATTTCAAAACTATTACATCAGGTACTTATAGCATTAAAATGTATAATGATACATTAACTACATCACAAAGGTTAGGTGTTAACTTTGACAGCAAGGGCATTTATAGTATTATCTTAACTACTCCAGGAAATATTACACCTTACAGCAATGCAATATTTTATATTTATCCAGATGTTGCAAAACACAATTAAGTTACTCGTTCATCACTTTATTTTGATGATGGATACTTTCTAAGTGAACTGCTTCAAAATATTTTTTTATAAATTCAACACTCAAATCTAGTGTTGAATTTTTTTTGAAAGCACGGTCAAGAATTTCGTTCCAACGAGCTGCTTGTAATATGGTAATATTATTTTGTTTTTTATATAAACCAATTGCATCAGCAATTTTCATTCTTTTACTTAGTATTTGTAATAACTCGTCATCCAATTGGTCTATTTGTAAACGCAATTTTTGCAACTCATTTTGTTCCTCAATATTTAAGTTTGATTTACGCCAAATGAGTTTGCTTAATAAACTATTTAATGCTTCTGGTGTAATTTGTTGTGCTGCATCACTCCAAGCAATATCTGGTGCAATATGGCTTTCAATCATTAAGCCATCATAACCAAGGTCGATGCTTTTTTGCGAAATCTCTAGTAGCAATTCTCTTTTTCCTCCAATATGGCTTGGATCACAAATAAAAATTTTATCAGCATTTCTGCTTTTCATTTCTATTGCTAAATGCCACATAGGTGCATTACGGTAAGTCGTATTGCCATAGCTCGAAAAACCACGATGAATTAAACCAATTTCTTTAACCCCTGCTTTTTCTATACGTTCTACTGCCCCTTGCCATAAATCAATATCTGGGTTAATTGGATTTTTTATTAGCACCGGAATGCCAACTCCTTTTAAAACATCTGCAAGTTCTTGCACACTAAAAGGATTAACAGTTGTTCTTGCACCAATCCACAAAACATCTACTTCAAATTTCAACGCTTCTTCAACTTGCTTGGCAGTAGCAACTTCCACAGTTATAGGTAAACCAGTATTTTTTTTGGCTTGTAAAAGCCAAGGCAATGCTGCACTACCAATACCTTCAAACATTCCTGGTCTTGTACGTGGTTTCCAAACTCCTGCTCTAAATAAATTTACCTTGCCAGTTGCAGCAAGTTGCTGTGCAGTTTGTAAAACTTGTTCTTCAGTTTCGGCACTGCAAGGTCCAGAAATAATGAAAGAGCTTTTAGCTCTTTCATTATTTCTGTTATTAAAAAAATCAGTTATATTAATTGGTATTGTACCCATTTTAATTAACGAGAATTTGCATCATTCATTCTAATCTTTCTACCTCTATAGTTTTTGCCATCAATACTGCTTATCATTTGCTTTGCCGATTTTGAATCTATCTCTACCCAACTGTTCATATCCTTCATATCAATTCTGCCTAAAACATCTTTACGCAAATCACTCATATCCAAAATAAACTGTAAGAAACTAGCTTTATAGAAACCATCTTTCGTACCCAAATTTACAAACAAGCGTGTATAATTGCCATCGCCACTATTTGATATTGGTGTTCTTTCTCTTCCACGTCCTCCATCTCTGCTGCTATCAAGTCTTTGTCTGCCTCTATCATTGCTTCTAATATCACCTCTATCGTTGTTGTCTCTTCTATTACTATCTCTTCTGTTATCTCTTAAATTTAAGTCTTCGCTATTTTCATAGTATCTTAAAAATCTATCAAATTCAGTGGCAGCCATACGTTTCAAAATATCTTCTTTGCTCACGTCAGCAAATTTTTCTTGCAACATTGGTAAATAAGCATCATAATCTCCGTGGCTAATATCTACTTGTAACAACTTGTCCATAAAATGATAAAATTGCTTTCTGCAAACATCTTTACCTGTTGGAATTTCAGTTTTTACAATATTGCTTTGAATTAATCTTTCAATACTTCTTAACTTAAAAGTTTCTCTTGCGTGAACAATACTCATACAAATTCCTGTGCTACCAGCACGTCCTGTTCTACCACTTCTGTGTGTATATACTTCTGTGTCGTCAGGCAATTCGTAGTTAATTACGTGTGTAATTTCTTTTACATCAATACCACGTGCTGCAACGTCTGTTGCAATAAGCAATTGTAATGTTTTATCTCTAAAAGCATTCATTACTTTATCGCGTTGTGGCTGACTTAAATCGCCGTGCAAAGCATCAATATCATATCCTTCTCGCGTTAATTTAGATGCAATTTCTTGTGCATCCATTTTGGTACGAGTAAAGATAATACCATACATTCCTGGGTTAAAATCTATCAAACGTTTTAAAGTTTCATATCTGTGCTGAGACTGTGTTACAAAATATTGGTGATCGATATTTTTGTTAGCAGTATTCATTTTACCCACTGTAACTTCTTGTGGGTTATTCATATACTTTTTGCTCACCTTTCTAATTTCTGGTGGCATTGTTGCACTAAACAACCATGTACTTTCTTTTTTAGGTGTGTTTTGTAAAATAAATTCAATGTCTTCCTGAAAGCCCATATTCAACATTTCATCAGCTTCATCCAACACTACATATTTTATTTCTTCAAGATTAATTGCCTTTCTTTCTATCAAATCAATTAAACGACCTGGTGTTGCTACCACAATTTGAACACCACGTTTAATATCTCTAATTTGCATTGAAATACTGGTGCCACCATATACTGCCACCACATTCATACCTGGCATAAATTTTTTGAACAGTTCTATTTCTGTAACAATTTGCATACACAATTCACGTGTAGGACAAATTACCAATGCTTGTGCATTTCTTTGTTTTTCATCTACCAATTGCAAAAGTGGCAAACCAAAAGCAGCAGTTTTACCTGTGCCAGTTTGAGCCAAACCAATCATATCGGTTGTGCCACTTAATAAAATAGGAATAGCTTTTTCTTGAATGGTTGTTGGGTTCACAAACCCCAACGCGTCTGTTGCCTTAACTAATTTTTCGTCTAAGCCCAACTCACTAAATGTAATCATTATTATTTAAAATTTGCAGCAAAGATAAGGGTTTGAGGCTTGGGGAAGGTTGAATAGTAACAGTTTCGAACTTAATATGGCTGTAATTTTAGCCTTTTGGGGTCTTCGCTTCCCCCCTTTTCCGATATTGTGTGTTATTCACCAACATGGAAATAAACAAAACATTGTTGGTAAGCTTTGCCATACCAACAAGAGCGAAAAAAAATTATTCAATTGTAACAACAGGTTCATTTTTTAAATATCCAAGAGATATTAAAAACGCATCAGCTTCCATAACAGTTTTCTTGTAGTATTCTAAATTCTTATAGTTGAAGAAACCGTGATTTTGTCCTTCATAAATTTTCAAATCACACCTGCTTCCAACTTTTTCCATTACTTTTTTATAATATGCAGCAGTTTCAACGGGTATATGTTTATCGTTTGTGCCAAGAAAAATTATTGTAGGTGGAGCCCCTTTTTTTATATTATGAAGTGGTGAAAAGTTTTTATAGGCATCCTTTATTTTCTCAAAACCATAGCCACCAGGACCATTATCAATAACTGGGTTAAAAAGCACTAAAGCATTTGGAATACAACTTATTGCTAAATCATCAGTAGTTTCAGAAAAACTGTCTATCAAAGCCGTAGCTGCTGCTAAATGACCACCAGCTGAACCACCTGATGCTATAATTTTTGTTGTATCAACCTTAAAATAAGATGCTCTTTTTCTGATAAAACGGATGGCTGATTTAGCATCTTTAACACATTCAAATGGAGTAGTATTGTTTTTACTTTTTATTCGATAATCAACCAAAAAACAAACCACTCCTCTTTTGGAAAAATATTTTGCTTGGTTGATGAATTGAGATATATCGCCACTAACCCATCCACCACCAAAAAAGAAAACCATTGCTGGGTAAATTTTAGATGAATCAATCTTTTCAGGATAATATACATCCATCAATAATTTAGTAGCATTAACTTCCTTGTAAACAACTTGTTCTTGAGCTGAACCAATTGTATTTATAAAAATAAGACTTGATATTAGTATGAACAAAGCTCTTGAAAACATTGGTTATTTTTTAAATACGGTAGTTTGTTTTGCCTAAGATGAAGAAGAC
>JAPLER010000303.1:0-777 GCA_026391115.1 Bacteroidota bacterium
AAGTGAATCCAATCACCAGTTGAACACAATATAATGGACATTATCATATCTTTTAAGCTAATGTTGCATCTATGCTTGATCAAAAAATTGTTTTCTAAAAGCAGATGCTGTGCTGGCTCATTCAAAACTATCGCATGACATTTAAAGATTTTATTTTCTATTCTGATCGGTAAATCTTTGACTGTACCATATGTTTTTATTGTATTATTATCAACTACTGTAACGTTCGATTTTTCGTTAACTCCAATTATTAATTTGAGCTTAAGTGCAAATTCTTTGGAAATTATGCTTGTGTTTGCACATGTATCAATGACTGTTTCAACTGTTTGATTCTTGATTTCTATATAAGATTTTAAGATATCATACTCGATGTTTTTTTCAATCAATGTATTAACATTATTTTGTTTTGCGTTTTTGATACTTTGTATATTTTTTTAAGCAAATTGATTATTTTGCTTAATTGTTGGAATTAAGTTATAATTTTTTTGGCAAAAAAATTTATGTTTTTAGAGTTTTCGTAGGTTTTTGGATATAGTTAGTAATATTGCTTAGTTTACCTTCTTATTTTTAGTCCCAAAAGTAACTCGATATGGTGTGGTTTTCCATCCGAATATAATTTGTTAGTTGAAAACTTTTGGCTAGCGCTGTCGTTTGTGTTTTATTTTTATCCTGATCATTTACGTATCTGCAGTTATAGAAAATATGGCCTTTTCCTTTACAGATTCTACAAGATGCTTTTTGGTATTCAGTTTGTTTCTTGTATCTTTGCTTATCTAT
>JAPLER010000303.1:821-1945 GCA_026391115.1 Bacteroidota bacterium
TTAAATTTAAGGTAGTTGGTCTTGCTTATCGATATTACTGTTAATATTTTTTGCTTTTCCGTTTGTCTTTCTTATTTCTTTGTTATTTTAATCGTAATTTCTTTCAGAAAAGTCTGAATTCGTATTTTGAGTTGATAGATTGCTACTTTTGACTAGATCTATGACTTGTATCACTGATGTAAATTTGATTTAATCTTTCGTATGTATTACGTAATCGATTCTGTTTTTGTCTGTAATATTTGCAAGAATCGTTTGCACAATATTCTATCCATCCGTGTGTGCTTGCTGACCTAAATTCCACAATTCTCGTGTAAATTCCTTAATTTAACGCCTTAAGGCTGTTTCTTATTATGTAGTTTTCTAAATAGTTCCTGTCTATAACACTTTCTTTCTTTGAATCTTTGTCTAATTTTCTTTTAGTTCATTCCAATCATTTAGTTCCGCATCCAATTTTTCATCAAATCTTCGCGCTTCACCAATTAAAAACTGTTGTGCTAACAAGCTAAATTATCTTACATAAAATCTTCGTAGAGTTTGTCACAATTTTTGAACTGTTTATCTAGTCTTGCAAATTTTTTATTTTTTTGTCTACTGTATTTGGTACACATAGCTATATTTTTTTCCCGTGTGTTTGTTTTTGTGCATCCCTAGTTTTTCTTTGTTTATTGTATACGCCTTTAGTAAATTAGTTTTTGGTGTGTATATAATTTTACTTGACGTTTTAATGTTTTGTTTTTCTACGCTTTTTGTTTGGTTGTACATGGAATGATTTTTGCATAATCGAATTTAGTTGTTTTGTGCTGTAGCATTGATATTTGTATTTTGTAAAAAAATATTAAACGTATCAGCAATCATGTCTGTTGTCGCTTGACATGGTCGTTATTTTTTCGACGTCGCTTTTTTGTGAGCGGCTATCCATGCAGGCACACAAGTAAGAGTAGATACTGTATCCAAATGTCTTTTGTTATGCGTCACAAATAAATCTTTTATTGTGTAAATATTGTTTTCAGTGCCAAAATAATTTATGTATGGAGCAATAAGAGTTGTAAATGCGTAATCAACATTATTTCCATTATTTTTCTCTTGTATAAGTGTATCTAAAATATGTAATGTTGTAGTTGTAG
>JAPLER010000413.1 GCA_026391115.1 Bacteroidota bacterium
ACGTATCATTACTTACCGATTTTATCCTATAGCCATTAAAAATAAAATCCTTACCACTATAAAATGCAGGTTGTGCAATAGCACCAACACTAAGCAGCAATAAAGCTGCAATCATAATCTTTCTCATATTATTTTATATAAAGTTTAATAGTTGCGTTTTCATCAATACCAGTAAAGTATATTGTCTTTGATACTTCACAATAATGTTTAATGGGAAACACTGCCTTTTCAACAACAGTTTCATTATCAACAAGCTCATTACCACCTTCGGTTAAACCAATACTTACACCACTAAATTCGTCAGGGTCTGATGCAAGTATTACAATATCATCAAGCATTTTGCCAGCTGCTATTTCATAGCTTGCAATATTGCCAGTTAATTCAGTAATACCACTTGCCATAAGTGTATCAATTAAATTTTCAAACTGCTGCTGCGTAGGCTTTTTGCCAGTTAAAAAATATCCTTTTAATGTATTTATTGCTACTATGCTCATTCTATGAAGTTTTAATTATTGCGTATTCAAATTTTAGGCTTTGAGCAACATTGCTGTATTCTCTTACAGCCAATTGAAACGAAGAGCTTGTTTTGCTGCCAACAACCCAACTTACATCATTATCATAATTTAAGTCTGTATTAAAACCCACCATACTGCCAGCTATAATATAATTATTATCTGCTTGTGCAACTGGTATAGTTACAGTAACGATAGTATCACTACCACCACCAGTTGTGCCTATATCTCCCAAATCAACAACTCCTACACAAGTAATAAATCCAGCTGGCTTTCCTGTAATAGATGCCCAACTATGAGAGTGTGAAGCATACGCAGAACTTAAAGCAGTTAAAGCACTACTAACAGTAGATAAGGTAGAACCTAAAGTTCCAATAGTTGCCTTTTGCTCTTTTAGTGTATCAAGCCTTACAAAATCTGCATAGTCAAAATCACCAGTAGCATCGCACACAGCAGTTTTAATTTTATACACAGCTTTTGTCAAACCATCCTCAAACTCAACACTCAAAAGCGTTTCAGTTATTTTTACTTTAGTGCCTATTGCACAGGTATTAAATTTTATTAACTCGTTATTGTACACAAACCAACCATCAGCAACACTACTGCTACCCTCATCCATTCCCATTACAATAACTTTATTGCCAAGTAAAGAAGCTATTGCAATCAATGGCTCTCTAAAACCATCCTGCAAAAAATTAAGCAAATTTTGCGTTAAGGGAAGCCCTCCATTTTTTGTTAAATCTATTTTTTGCATATCTTAAAAAGTTACTATTTTAAATTTTTTACTAGGCATTTTAAACTGGCTTAAAATGCTCACAAACACATCTGCATTGTAGCTTAACCCCAATGGAACATTTACAATAAAGTGGTAAGTTGTTGTAGCTATTTCACTTTGTTGATAGATGTATAAAGGCTTATTCTCATCATCTTTATAAATATGTTTAGCTGCCAATTCATTTTTTGAATACACATATTTTCTTTTACTCTTCTCACCATCAGTTATATAAATTCTGCGTAGGTCTGCGTCAAATTTGTCATTCAATAATCTTTCTAATTTACACACCTGCCCTGTTATTTCAATCTCATATTTCTTTTGTAGGCGATACACTATAAAGTCTGCGTGAAGTGTTGATAATGGCGAAACCAAAGCCTTACACAATGCAAATAATTTTGGTTTAAAAAGCCTTAATGGCAACAACCAGCTTACCAGCTTGTTAAAGTCAACTTTATATGTATTATCAGTAGTTGACATAAGGTAAAAAATTAAGTGTTAAATGTGTAGGGTTTATAAATCTTAGATAGCCACTAGCAGGAACATAATATGTTTCAACATTTTCATAAGCAGCTGCTGCATCTGCTTTTACTTGTATAAGCGATGGTGTAATAAAAACAACACCATTTACTTTTTGCAAACTATCTTGTAACGCTTGTGGGCTAAACACCCCATTAAATTCTAACGATTTTAAATGTGTATCAATTGCATTTTTTGTTGTGGTTACGCCAGTTGAAATTTCAACACCATTATTATCAATCAACATTGGGTTATAGTAAACTGTTGCAGTATATTTTAAACTATCGGCAACCTCATTAACCACAGTTATAAATACGCCACCATATTTTATTTTTTGTATGTAAGCTTGTAGTGCTGCAAGTTGTGGTGTAGTTAATGGTATTAAATCGCTGCCATTACTAGCAGCTACTTTTACAACTTCAATATCCCCTTTATCATCAACAGCACAATACTTTACAATCCTGCTGTTTTCAATTTCGGTTTGGCTTAACCCTGTATTATCATACTCGTCACTATAAGCAGGCAAATCATACCCATACTGAAAGTTTAACACCATTTGTTTCAACCAATCTTTAGTACCAGGCTTTAAGTTTTTAATAGTATCATCAATCTCTAACTGCACTCCAAGTTGTGGTGTCTATTTCAACGCCAACATTTGCCATTTCAGCTACATATTTATTTGTAACCTGCTGTTGTATTTCTTTTAATGCTCTTGCCATTTTTAACTTATTATAAATTCATCACCAATTGCCCAGTAATCAATACCCTCTAGCAGTAAACCAGTATCATCTTTTTTGGATGCTGGGGCAGTATTTGTTTTTACAAAATCTGCTACATTTTTTTTATTTTCAACCGATGCTTCAGGCACTAAAACCACATTCCCAATTTCTAACGCATCACTAAAATTCAAGCCATTAGCCAATGCAATTTCAAAAGCTCGTGAAGCATCGCCAGTGTACTGTATTGCAACATCCAGTATAGTTTGCCCCTCATTAATTTCTGTAGTTTGCATCATAACTTAAATCTCCTGTTTGCTCATTGTAGTTAATAGAGTTTACAACCATTCCATCTGCTTCAAACTTTTTTCTTACATCAAAAACCATTGCATCATTTTCACTTTCATTTATATAATCAACAACGCCAATAGTTGCTTCAGGTTTTTCTTTTAGCTCTGCTTTTGGAATCATCAACAAAAGCTCCTGATGCTGCCCACTGCT
>JAPLER010000418.1 GCA_026391115.1 Bacteroidota bacterium
ATCAACCAAAACTGGTGCACAATTAGAAACTGCAAGTGTTAATGCTGGCGTTACTACTTTTCTACGTCCAGAAGATGGTACTTGGAATCCTAATGATTTAAGTGAATTTTATTTTGCAACTACAGATAGATATGATGGAGTAAAAGATGGTGCTAGTTCTCAGGTAGGTAGAAGCAGATTGTGGAAGTTAAAATTCTCTGATATAAATAATCCAGAAAATGGTGGTACAATTGAAGCTGTATTAGATGGTACTGAAGCTGGTAATATGTTTGACAATATATGTTTTGATAACAATGGAAATATGATTTTGTTAGAAGATGTGGGTGGAAATGCACACAATGGTAAAGTTTTCCAATACACACCAGCAACAGATGTTTTAACAATGATTGCAAAACATGATGCATCTCGTTTTGGAGATATTGGTAAATCGGCTACTTCTCCATTTAATAATGATGAGGAAACTTCAGGTGTAATTGATGTTTCTTGTATTTTAGGTAATGGCTGGTTTTTAATTGTAGATCAAGCTCACTCAACAACAGGTATGCCAAGTGATGTAGTTGAAAATGGCCAATTTTTAGCAATGTACAATCCAGGTTCAGTATTTTCTTCACCATCTGGTTCAAATAGTGTTTGTGTTGGTTCTAGTATTTCACTTTCGCACAATGCTTTAAATGGTGTTTGGAGTAGTGTTGCAGGTAGAGCTTGGGTAAACACTAATGGCGTTGTTACTGGAACTAGTGCTGGAAATGCATTGATAAAATATACTGCTACCAACGCAACTGGTTGCACATTATCTGCTACAAAAACAGTTGTGGTAAGTGCACTTCCAGCTATACCAACTATTGGTATTGTACCAGGAACACCAAGTATTGTAGGCGGTGGTGGTTATTGCAAAAACAAAACCTTCAGCGTTATTGGTAAACCTACAGGCGGATCTTGGAGTAGTACAGGTGCATTCTCTATTTCAAATAGTGGTTTAATTACAACATCTTCTACGCCTGGTGCTGGTAGTGTAAGTTATGCTGTTACAAATGCTAACGGTTGCATTAGCTCAAGAACTATTAATGCAAATGTTGTTACTTGTGCAAGTAAGGGAATTAACGATAGCCGTAATGTAAATAATCAATTTACTATGTATCCTAACCCTGCAAAATCAACAATTAATATTAGTGTTGAAACATTAGTTGGTGCTGGAAGTATTGTTGTTGTTGATATGTATGGCAAACAAGTAAAAACACAACCATTAAGCCTTGGCAACAACACTGTTGATATTGCTAATTTGGCTAAAGGATTTTACTTTGTAAGCACTATCACAAGTGAAGGAAAATCAACTAAGAAATTAGTAGTAGAATAGTAATCAAAATTTAATAGGTTAATTGGTCTCGAATATTGAACTCTTTAACTTTAAAAAGGTGTCGTCTATATTTAGGCGACACTTTTTTTATTTAAAATTTTATTGGCTTATCGTACTCCAACTGCAGTACATTAAATCTTGCGTAACTAAAACTTCTTTTACCAATTTTCCAAATTGCCTCGGCTTGTGTCGGTACTAGAATATTGTTTTTTTCTTGATAGTTTGATACTTTACAAATCCAGGTTTCAAGATCTTTATCACCCATAAAACGTTTTGTTTCTAATTGTTCTATTTCGCCAATATCATTAAACGACACAATAAAATACAAAGACAAATTATTGTAATTAAACCTAAGTTTTGCTGTGCTATCATCAATCGCAATCTATTGCAAATACTCACTAGGCAAAAGATTTGTAGGAAACCAAACACTTTCACTAAGCCATCTCAACAACTCTCCTCGATTGTACTTTTCTCCTCTTGCATCAACAATATTTATTAGCGATAATAAGGAAACCACAAGCCTCCCATTATTGCCAATATACATATCTCTTGCTGTAAAAAATGTAGTAACTCCCTTCCAAATAAAACCTGGTGTTGATGTAGTAAAGTACTGCTCACCTCTTATATTAATCCACTTCTTTTTTAACCCTGTTTTAAATTGTCCATTGTGCAAAAGCCGTGCATAATTGATGTAAGGTTGACCATCTTTTAGCACAAGTTTAAAGTAACGTTTCACTGGCTGGGGCAAACCCATTAACTGGTCTTCGTAAAATATTTTATCGGATACATTTTTTGACTGAACAAAAAGTTCTTTTACTTGTTTATTAAATTGTATTGATAAATTGATGCTGCCTAAAATGAAAGCTATTGCAATAAGCCCTGCAAATATTAATATTGTTATCACGATTTTTTTTATGTTTCTTTTTTATAGCGATTTCTTACCTGTGGTAACAACGCAACAAAAATTATTGCAATTGCATAAAACATATAAAAAGTATGTAACCAATGAACAGTATTCAGAAAAAACATTTCGACTTGTATCCAAATAATTAATGCAAAAGAAGTGTAAATACTAAATGTCCAAGACCAATGCATATCCTTATAAAAATTGAATAGTTCTGCAAGTTTGCTTACTGGCTTTTTTAGTAATGCAACTATTAGTATAACAGGAATAATACCCAATACTGTAAATAAAATAATACCTGGCAATAAAAAGCTATTGAAAGGGGAATTGTCTAATAATGATAATGGCATTCCAAATAGTTTACCCGAAGGAGAAATTATTAAAACAAGGCCACCAAAAACTGCACTTAAGCCAAGATATGCTAATAAGATTAAAAGGATATTACGTTTCATTTTTATATGCATTTCTTTAGGATAATTTCATTCCCAAATCTTTCACCTTTTTCAACCACTTATTTCTTTGTTCAATTGTTGAATTCCTAATGGTATTAATGTAAGTAACTTTCACTGGCTTTACACCACAAAACTCCAAAACAGATTTCTTTAATTGGTTTACACTTGGTTTACAATACACCAACCAATAATACCACGTTGGTGTATCCATTGTGGTAATAATATGTGCAGTTTTACCAATTAATAATTTATCCCACCAAACCGAATTTTCTCGATACTTAAAAGCAAATCCAGGTAAAAAAAGTCTATCAATAAATCCTTTTGTAATAGCTGGCAAACCACCCCACCACACAGGATGCACCCACACCAAATGTTCGGCCCATTTAATCTTCTCCCAAGCATCCAATAAATCGGGTTCTAGCTCTGTTCTTTGCTGATAACCTTGTTGCAAGTTAGGATTAAATTTAAGTTCACCTTTTATAGGCTGCAACCAATCCAAAACAAAAACTATTAGTATTTGGATGCCCATTAATGATTAATATTTTTTTCATAAAAATTATTTTTCAATGAATACTATTTTCTAATTTATCCACCACAATATCATCATTTTCATCCATCTTTATAGGGTAAGTATTCTTCACATCCTCCTCAAATTTTTGTTCATCTTTTATGTTTTTATAAACTAAAAAAACAATCAAACCAACAGCTAAAATACCAAGAATAATAATAGTAGGTAAATTCATTGTAAAGTGTTTAGTATACTGCTAAATTAACATTCTGTGAAAATAGCTATATTCCAAAAAAAAATATTGTACAATTATGGCTTGTTGTAATATAATTCACACTTAATTACAATTAATAACTTTTAATTAATCAACCCATAATTTTAAAGACATATTGAAATAGTTCTTTTGCAAAACCTAAACTAATGAAAAGAACAATTACAATTGCATTTTTTCTTTGTATTTGCTTTAATAACTTCTCTCAAACCACTCCAAAAAATCGAAACATTTTTATCATCACCACCGACGGATTCAGGTGGCAAGAAGTATTTACTGGTGCCGATTCTAACATTATCAACAACACAAAATATGTTAAGGATACATCACTCATCAAAAATAAATTTTGGGATAATGATGTTGATAAGAGAAAAGAAAAACTACTACCTTTTTTTTGGAATATGATTGCAAAAAAAGGGCAACTTTTTGGCAACAGAAATTATGATAATGAAGTAAATGTTGCTAATATGTATAAATTCTCTTATCCGGGTTATAACGAAATTTTTACTGGTTATGCCGATAAAAGATTTATACCAAATACACCAGTGAACAATAAAAACACCAATATTTTAGAGTATTTGGAAAAGCAAGAAACATACAAAGGAAAAGTGGTTGCCTTCAGTTCTTGGAATATTTTTCCATTTATTTTAAATGAACAACGTAGTGAATTTTCGGTGAATAGCGGGTATGAAATGTTGGATGAAAAAAACGATTCAACAAATGTCTTAATTAATAAAGTACAGCAAAGTATTGTAGATAAGGGACACACAAGATATGATATGCTTACTTATGCTAGTGCAAAGGAATATATTGAACAAAAGCATCCTAAGGTAGTGGCTCTTGGTTTTGGCGAGACTGACGAGTTTGCACATCAAAAAAAATATGATATGTATTTGCAAAAAGCACATCAGTTTGATGAAATGGTGGCAGAACTGTGGTACTATGTTCAAACAGACCCTTTCTATAAAGATAATACCACTTTTATTATTACAACAGACCATGGCAGAGGAAAAAAAGATAACACTTGGAACGCTCACGGCTTTTGGATTAAAGGTTCAGGACAAGCTTGGTTGGCAATTCTTGG
>JAPLER010000277.1 GCA_026391115.1 Bacteroidota bacterium
AAACTGCATTAAATGGCAGTGGTTTGCTGTTTATGAATGGCACTACAGTTAGCTATAAATCTACATTGGATAGTGGCATTTTTAATAACCAATTTGCTAAACAGACACGCAATACAATTAGTTTAACAACAACAGGCAGTAGTGGTGCTGCTAGTTATAACAGCAGTACAGGTGTGTTTAACATTCCCCAGTATGCTGGCACTACATATACAAATGGAAGAGGCATAACTTTAACAAGTGGTACTACATTTGGTATAGATACAACGCCAGCTTATACTTGGACATCAAACAATACTTTTAGCACATCAATCACAACACCACAGATATATGGCAGCTCCTCGATTGCTGGTAATTTAAATATAGGTTCTACAAGTAACGCTACTTTGGGTAACGTTTATCTGAACCCTATGAGTGCAGGTAATACAAATACCAATGGGTGCGTTTTCGTAGGTCGTGCAAGTGCTGACCCTTTGCCAATAGCAGGCGACCCAAATCATATTTTTGGTATCGTAAACGATAGCTCTAATAAGCAGATGTTTTCGATGTGGTCTTTTGGTAGTGGTGGAACATTCCAAAATAATATGCACTTTTATAGGGCTAATGGGACTATAGCAAGCCCACGAGCTTTAACGGCAGGGCAGTTTTTAGTTTCAATGGGGTTTCGTGGGTATGATGGAACTACGATGAGTCAAAGTGCAGTAGCTTATCAAGTATTTGCACCAAGTGCGTGGACGAATTCCAACCACGAAGCAAGAGTTCAATGGGAGGTTACACCAAATGGAAGTATTACTCGTAATCGTGCAATGCAATTAAATGGTGATGGTAGTTTATGGCTTACGCCCAACCCAACCCTTACACCTTATAGACCTACAACACAATTTGTTTTAGATGGTGCTACGAGTGGGTACACAGGCGATTTTAGAGCCTTATTGCAATCAACTACTACAAATGGAGCAGGTATGATATTTGGTGAAAGCACGAGTAGTGAAAGCTATATTATAAGGTATGGTAGTAGTTATAGTGGTACTTACGCCACAGGTGCAAATGTCGCAGCTTCTTTTAACATTCGTTCAGGCAGTTCACACAATCAAACTTTAGTATTAAGTGGTTTACCTGTTATAACTCAAGCAGGTACAACAACAACTAACATAGGCAGCAGGTTAAGTGCAACAGGTTTAAGAGTAGCACAGCTAACAAGCTTAACAACAGATGCTACAAGTACATTACAAGTAGTTGGTTCATTTGGGACTAATTTAAGCACTAAAACAAATACTTATACAGCGACCGAAACAGACCATACGCTTCTTGCCGATGCTACAAGTGGTGGTTTTACAATAACACTTCCAACTGCTGCAACTTGTGGTGGTAGAATTTATGTAATTAAAAAAATAGATGCTACTGGTAATGTTGTTACGATTGGTACGACAAGTAGCCAAACAATTGATGGTGTAACAACTAAAACTTTGAATGTACAAAATAGTTGTATGCAGTTACAAAGCAATGGGTCAAATTGGTTTATAATAGCGAGTTTTTAACAATTATAAAACAATAAACTACTAGTAATTTATTATTCATCATAAAAAGGAGTAGGACACTTTTTATGGTTAAAGCACCAAGCTTAAGAACCCCCATTACTTACTATGGAGGTAAACAAACAATTATTCCTTTAATACCACAGCATCATTTGTATTGTGAACCCTTTATTGGTGGTGCTGCTGTATTTTTTGGCAAAGAAAAAAGTAAGGTAGAAGTGATTAATGACACGAATAAAGAAGTCATTAATTTTTACCAAGTATGTCGCAATCGCTTTCACGATTTGCAAAGCCTTGTAAGAACTACATTGCACAGTAGAGAGCAGCACGATGATGTTTATGTTATTTACAGTAAACCACATTTGCACGATGAAGTGCGTAGAGCTTGGGCATTGTGGGTTTTAAGCACACAGAGCTTTAGTGCATCGCTTACAAACAGTTGGGGCTTTGATAAAAAGAAACACACCACAAGTCTTAAAATTCACAACAGAAAAGAAGAGTTTACAGAGCAACTGGCAATAAGATTGCAAACCACGCAAATTGAATGTGCTGACGCTTTATACATTATTGAAAGCAGAGATGGTATTGATAGTTTTTTTTATTGCGACCCACCTTATTATAATTCTAACTTAGGACATTATGATGGCTACAGTGAGCAAGATTTGAGAACTTGTTGAAGCTGTTGAGTAAGATAGAAGGTAAGTTTTTGTTGAGTAGTTACCCAAGCGAATTACTGGCAAAATATAGTAGTAAATACAAATGGCACACTAAGAAAATAGAGCAGCGTGTAACGGCTGCTGGTGCTGATAAAAAGCTAATTAAAGTTGAGGTGTTGACTGCTAATTATGAGATTTAAAGCCAACCCAAACACCTTGTAAATTTAAGCCTCTTGACTGTAATTGTTGAGAGGCTATTTTTTTTGCATCAATAGTGCCGTTGGCAATTTGTACAAGTAATTCGGTTGCTGTTAGGTTGAATAAATATTGAGGGTTTAACTCGTCTTCGATTGGTTGTAAGTTGCCAGTTGTTTTAAGGTTTTGCAAGGCTGAAAGTTTTTGTTGTGTTGTCATTTTAACTTTGTTTTTATTGTAGAGCTAAGATGAGGTTGTGTGTTGGAACGTGCAAGTTGTGGAGCTTATGATGAGCTTAAAAAAATATAAAAGAGGCTGAGGCAGTTTATCAATGTGCTAACAAAAAATAAACCTCAATAAAGAGTTGCCTCAGCCAAAGGAGTAGGCTGTTGGAAACTTTATTGAGGTAAATATTTATTTTTTGTTAGCGATGCAAATATAGAGCTGTTTGTAAAGCGTTTAAATGGTGTTTAAATAAATATTTTATGCTACTTTTGAGAACTGCGAAAAAATATACGTTTCGATTTAATTTAGTAAACGGAGCGTTTTTTCGCCCTTACACGCACTATTAGTTTATTGTTTGATGGTTGATTAAACGGCACATTTAATTCTTCTACAACAC
>JAPLER010000400.1 GCA_026391115.1 Bacteroidota bacterium
TGCATTGATAAATCATTATTGTTTATTTAATAGCTTTTTTTTTTTTATTACGATTTCTTTTGCCTTAGTTTTATAAGGATTTAACTCTAATGTCTTTTCAAGATCTGCAATTGCACTTTCAAAATCACGTAAACAACCTCTTGCAAGTGCTCTGTTAAAGAAATAAATTTCTTTTGAACTATTAATTTCTATTGCCTTAGAATAATCATCATTTGCTTTGGAATAAATTTTTAAACAGAATAAAGCTTCTCCTCTTCTAGAATAGTACAATTCATTTTCAGGGTTAATATCTATAGCCTGATTAAGGTTCATTAAAGCTCTAATATAGTCTTTCATTTTGTACAAAATTTTAGCTCTTATGTCATAAATAAACTCTGCTTTTGGAAAAGTTTGCATGCTTCAACTATATATTTCAATGCCCCTTCAATATCCTCAATTTGGAGTTTAAGATTAGCTAAAACCAAAAATAAACTGGGCTGATTATCAAAAGAACTTAGGTGTTTTTCAAAATTCTGAATCTTTTTCCTAACTTCAATTTCTTCTAATTTCTTCTTTAAATCTATTGAAACATTTGCCATAAGTAAATGATTCTTTTTTATTAGAAATCTAAATATTCTGTTTTTTGTCTAATAATCTGTATTTCTTTAGAGAAACAGACATATTTATTAAAGTTTATTTATACTTAGCATTGAAATACAAGTCAATAAATTTCTCTGTAAAATATAACTCTTTTGATTTATATTCATTTATACCTTCTTTAAAACTATAATCTTTATCACATAGGGAAATTGCTGGTGAATTTCTCGGACACATATGACACATATCTTGATAATAATAGTCATTATATTTTTCAAGCCAATCTTGAATTTCAATTTGGTCATATTCTAAAACTGCAATTTCAGCTTCTTTGTAATTTAAAATAGATTTTTTTTCTGTTAATTTTGAATCCCACAACCAATAAAACTCTTCTATGTATTTTATGTTTGTGTAAAGAAGAAGCTCTTCCTCGTCTTTAATTTCTTGGTGTAGTAACTCATATTTGTTCACCCAATTTAGTATTAATTCTGTTGTTAAAAGCACTTCTGTAATTTCCTCAATAGCATTTTCACATTGGTTTTGAAGCATTACAAATTCTATGCTTTTTTCAAAACCAATTTCTTCATCTTCATATACTCTAAAATTTGAATTATGAAAACTAAATTCAGGTGTTTTATTAATGAATGAAATAATGCTGCCATCTTCTTTTAAAGTTACATGTAAGGTATTTTCAAATTCATCAAGTTTCCAACAAGAAAATTTAAGACAATTTGTATTGGATTCAGACCATTTCATAGCTAGGGTTTCATTTTCTAAAAACAAATTACACACAAAAATGTCATGTAGTTTATCTAAAAACAATGCTTTTGTTATACCACAATAGGAAATATCATCTGTGAGTATTTCATCTAACATTGTAATATCCATGCGTTTTAAAAAGTAAACAAAGGCTTGTATTTGGTTCAAAATATAAAATTTATTGTTTAGACTGATGGAATTCTATCAATGCTTTTAATGTGGTGTTAAAAGGCTGTAAGTCCTCAGTACAAAGTTTGTTTTTATACTCAGTTATTAAAGGTTTAAAAGTTTCTTCAAGCACAATAAATTCTTTGAAATCACTAAGTTCTATATTAATACCTAATTCTTTTGAA
>JAPLER010000022.1:0-4487 GCA_026391115.1 Bacteroidota bacterium
CATTTCTTAGATAATTTTTTACTTCTTTATACAGCTTCGCCACCTCACTCACATAGCAAGTAGTCTGAGCCTTAAAGTGTGTTGATGCAAAAGTCATAGTACTATATTACCTTAATTTTACGTAATGATTATTGTATTGTTAATCACTCATTACCAAATTGTTAAAAATTCTTAAATTAAGAAATGATTGTTTGGATGAAAGCTTATTTTTATGGTATGGGTTTTGTTAAAATGAGATACCAAAATTGAAATTGTATTAGTCTGTTTCTATTTATCAAGAATAAATTTATAATTCTTGAAAAGATTTAACAAGCAATTCACTGTATTCTTCACAAACAATTAAAGAGGAAAATGAAAAACAAATTTATTATCGAAATTATGTCTCAAGGACTCGTCCTGAAATAGGTTGTCTATAAAACAATCAAAAGTAGATATCAAAACACAGGTTATTCAGGAGTATTTAGAGACAGAAACTGACTATTAAACTTTGACACAAAACTATCGATTGTTCGCCCCATTATATTAAAGGTTGCCTATTCATCAGGGTTTTCATAATATTCTTTCCACACAAAAGCAGCAACAGTAGTTTAACTGTAAACGAACTAAGAGTAACTATTATTTCTATATTAAAAAATAAAATTATTTTATAGGTATATAGCTTTGCTAAAACCTATCAATATCGTCAATCAAAAATTTCGAACTTATTCCATTTTCTTCTACACCACAAGAATTATTCAAAACAGTATGAATAATTCTTGTTTTTATTTCTTTACAAACCTTATTAATTAATACTACCTAATAGAGCAATCATTGGATTTATATTTATGGTTCTTTATTTTTGTCTTAAGGGTTTGTAAGCTGAAACATAATGATGATAAGGGTTTGGTAGAAAAAAAAATATCCAAATTCACAAAATTCCTTAAGCCCTCACTTAAACTTTATAATTGTTCTGCTTTAAGAGGAAATTTGTTAGTTTCACTACAATATCATTCACTTATTTGTTTATAGGTATAATTTTTTTAAAACATTTAGGCTCAATAAATAGATGCCTATTTCAAAACCATTTTCTTCAATTTGTTAAAATCAACTGCTCTGCACTTAAACTGCTAAGTATTATTTTTATTTTTTATTTTTACTTTATTAATATTGCAGCCAATGACAGCAACATCAAATACACTTGTAAAACGTATTGCCATTTTTGGTTCTACTGGTTCTATAGGCACACAAGCCCTAGATGTAATAGCTGCCCATCCAGATAAATTTAGTGCTGAAATTTTAACTGCACACAGCAATCACGAGTTGTTGATAGAGCAAGCTTTAAAATTTAATCCCAATTGTGTAGTAATAGGCGACGAAAAAAAGTATATGCCGGTTAAGGACGCTTTGTCTATGACCGACATAAAAGTATTTGCTGGAGAAAAAGCTCTTGAAGAAGTTGCAGCAATGGATTGCTACGATATGATGCTGGCTGCAATTGTTGGCTTTGCAGGTTTAAAACCTACTATGGTAGCTATAGAAAATGCTAAACCTATTGCACTTGCCAATAAAGAAACATTGGTAGTGGCTGGTAGCATTATTATGCAAAAAGCCTACGAAAAAAGAGTGCCAATCATTCCAGTAGATAGTGAACATAGTGCTATTTTTCAATGCTTGGTAGGAGAGGGGAGAAACCGAATTGAAAAGATTATTTTAACTGCAAGTGGGGGACCTTTCTTTGGTAAAAAACCCAACTTTTTGGTAAATGTAAAAAGAGACCATGCCTTGCAACACCCCAACTGGACAATGGGTGCTAAAATAACTATTGATAGTGCAACCTTGATGAACAAAGGGCTTGAAGTAATTGAAGCCAAATGGTTATTTAATTTAGAACCAGAGCAAATACAAGTGGTCATTCATCCACAAAGTATTATACACAGTATGGTGCAGTTTAACGATGGTAGTATTAAAGCACAAATGGGCTTGCCCGATATGAAATTGCCTATACAATATGCAATGGCTTATCCTAATCGTATTGACAATAATTTTCCTAGATACGATTTTAGACGCAATAGCACTTTAAGTTTTGATGAGCCTGATATGAGAACATTTAGGAGTCTTGCATTAGCAATTGATGCAATGAAAAAAGGAGGTAATATGCCTTGTATTTTAAATGCAGCCAATGAAATTGCAGTGTATGCTTTTTTAAGAAACCGAATTGGATTTTTAGATATAACAGAAGTGGTGGATAGAGCAGTTAATAACATAACATTTATTGAAAATCCTTCATTAGATGAATTATTTGCAAGTGATGAACAAGCAAGAGAATTTTCGGCAGGATTAATGGAATTATAATACCCCAAACCTTGTAAGGGCTTGGTAAATTTTTTAAAACAAAATCACTTTAATATTCCCCTTTGGGGTTTGGGTGGCAATTTAATTTATGACATTATTAGCAATTGATTGGAGTAGCATTCTAGTAAAAACAGGGCAGTTTATTCTCGCTTTTTCTATATTGGTAGTCTTACATGAAATGGGGCACTTCTTACCTGCACGTTGGTTCAAATGTCGTGTAGAAAAATTCTATTTATTCTTCAACCCTTGGTTTAGTATATTCAAAAAGAAAATTGGCGAAACTGAATATGGTATTGGTTGGGTACCATTTGGTGGTTATGTAAAAATAAGTGGAATGATTGATGAGAGTATGGATAAAGAGCAATTGAAACTACCTCCTAAAGACTATGAATTTAGAGCTAAAAAACCTTGGCAGCGTTTAATTATTATGCTAGGCGGCGTTATTGTAAATATTATACTGGCAATAGTAATTTTTGTAGGTATTATGTGGCATTATGGCGAAACCTATGTGCCTATTGAAAACCTGAAATATGGAGTACATGCAGATAGCCTTGGTGTAAAAATGGGTTTGCAAGAAGGCGACAGAATTGTAGCAGTTGGTAATAAAAAAATTGAAAGAGCTGGCACCGTGGGTGGTGAAATTATTTTACAACAAGCTTCACAAATTACTGTTAGTAGAGATGAGCAACAAATTGTATTGGACATCCCCAAAGGATTTAAACAACAATTGAATAGTAATAAAGGTGTGGGTTTTAGCAGAGTGAGATTTCCTATTATTATAGATTCTGTTTTGGCAAAAGCAAAAATTACCAATGGGACGTTACAAAAAAATGATGTCGTAATTGCCGTTGATGATAGTGCTGTTCAATTTGTACATCAGTTAGATTTTCTTGATAAAGTAAAATCTAAAAATGTAACTTTTAAAGTGTTGCGTAATGCAAAAGACACGTTAACTGCACAAGTATATTTTGATGAAAAAGGCAATAACAATATCGGTTTAAGAAATTATGGGAAAATATTGGGCGAAACACATATTGATTATTCATTATCTCAAGCTATTCCTGCTGGATGGAATAAATGCTGGCAAACACTTGATAAATATGTAAGCAACTTAAAACTTTTATTTAAAAAGAATGAAGTAAAAGTAAACGATTCATTAGGGGGTATTTTTAGCATTGCAAATACTTTTGGGGGTACTTGGGACTGGGAAGCTTTTTGGACATTAACAGCAGTGTTTTCTATTATATTGGCATTTATGAATGTATTACCTATTCCTGCATTAGATGGTGGACACGCCTTATTTACAATTTACGAAATGATTACTGGTCGCAAACCAAGCGATAAGTTTATGGAATATGCACAAACAGTTGGTATGTTTTTATTACTTGGTTTAATGGTATATGCTTTAGGTTTAGATGTATTTAGATGGTTTAAATAATGACTGTTCTTGATGATAAGCCTTGGTTTCCACCACCAGAATTTGCTAATGAAGATGGTTTATTAGCTATTGGTGGAGACTTAACTATTGAAAGACTTTTACTGGCTTATCGTTCAGGTATTTTTCCTTGGTATAACGATGCTGTTCCTTTATGGTGGCATCCCAATCCTAGATTTGTTTTATATCCCCAAGAATTGAAGATTAGTAAGAGTATGAAACAAGTTCTCAAAAAAGAAGAATTTGTTTTTACTAATAATGCCGCTTTTGAGCAAGTGATTGCCAATTGTCAAAAAATCTTTCGAAAAGAGCAAGATGGTTCTTGGATAAATAAAGATGTAATTAAGTCATACACAACTCTACACATTTTAGGTTTTGCTCATAGTGCAGAAGCTTGGTATAATAATGAACTTGTTGGCGGTTTATATGGTATTAAAATGGGTAATATTTTTTTTGGAGAGAGTATGTTTAGCCATAAAAGCAATGCCAGCAAATTTGCATTTATAAAGTATGTGCAAATGCTTATTGAAGAAGGAGTAGAGCTGATTGATTGCCAAATTTATACAGAGCACTTAGAAAGTCTTGGAGCAAGAATGATTGATAGAAATTTATTTATGCAAATACTTAAAGCTAATATCTAAATCAATTATTTATTGCAGTTCGTCAATAATGTTTTACTCTACTTAACATTATTTAACAAATATTTTTATTTTGTTTTAAC
>JAPLER010000022.1:4549-16077 GCA_026391115.1 Bacteroidota bacterium
AAGCCCACTACTTTAGCTGCCTAAATAATATTTTATATGTATTTGAACAAAAAACTAATTGTAGCCAGTTTTCTATTTCTAGTTGTTGCAGTTAACACCACTCAGGCTCAGCAAGCCAAATCTGATGTTATTCCTATGGACAAAAATGTTAAAGTAGGAAAATTACCCAATGGTCTTACTTATTACATCAGAAAAAATGTAAAACCAGAAGGCAGAGTTGAATTAAGACTTGCAGTAAACGCAGGTTCTGTTTTAGAGAAAGATAACCAGCAAGGTGTTGCTCACTTTCTAGAGCATATGGCTTTTAATGGTTCTAAAAACTTCCCTAAAAATGAGTTAACCAATTATTTGCAAAAAGCAGGTGTGCGTTTTGGTGCAGACCTTAATGCCCACACAGGTTTTGATGAAACTGTATATGAATTACCTATCAGCAGCAAAGACCCAGTTGTGCTACAAAATGGTTATCAGGTAATAAGAGATTGGGCAGGAAATCTTTCGCTAGATTCTAAAGAAATAGACCAAGAACGTGGAATTATTTTAGAAGAAAAAAGAATGAGATTGGGTGCAGGTATGAGAATGGTTGCTCAATATTTTCCTAAAATGTTAAACAATGCTATTTATGGTAAACGTTTACCAATAGGCACAGAAGAAGTTATTAAAACAGCACCACGTAAAGCGTTCAGCGATTTTTATAACGATTGGTATCGTCCAAACAATATGGCAGTAATTGTTGTAGGAGATATTGATGTTGCACAAGCCGAAGCTACAATTAAAAAAATGTTTAGCGACTTAAAAAATCCTGCAAAAAGCCCAGCACGTCCTGCACGTATGCCAATAGAATGGCATAAAGCTGATAAAGCATTTGTTGTAACAGATAAAGAACAAACTAATAATACAGTTCAAATTTATTTAGGTAGTTCAATAGGTAATCCTGCATCTACATGGAAATCATATAATGAAGATGCTATGAATAGATTGGTAAGTGATATGATAGGAAATCGTTTACAAGAAAATATGTTGAAAGCCTCTTCACCAATAGGTTTTGGTGGTGTAAGTTTTAATTCAAGTGAATTTAGAGGTTACAAAACCAACATCTTATCTGCTTCAATTAAAGACGATGTAGATGCTGGTATTAAAGCAATTGTTGCAGAAGTATTAAGAGCTAAGAAATTTGGATTTACAGCAAGCGAGTTTGAAAGAGCTAAAAAAGAAACTTTAGAGCAATATGAAGAACTTGCGGCAGAAAAAGATAAAACCGATTCTAGAAATTTTGCAGAAGAATATATCAATAATTTCTTAGACAAAGAAGCAGCTCCAGGTATTGAAGCAGAAAAAAATGCTATTGAAGTTTACTTTAAGAATTTAAAAGTTGAAGAGATAAATGCGAATGTTGCTAAGTTTAATTTGAACCAACCAGCATTTGTATTATTTATGGGTAGCGAAGGCTTCAAAAAAATGCCAACAGATGCATCTTTATTGGCAAGTTTTGAAGCTGCAAAAAAACAAACTGTAGAAGCGTATGTTGAGAAAAAAGTATCTAATGAGTTAATGGATGAAATGCCAGTTGCTGGTAAAATTGTAGGTAAATCAGATAATAAAGATTTTGATTCTAAAATTTATACTTTATCGAATGGCATTAAAGTAATAACTAAAAAAACTGATTTCAAAAACGATGAAATTTTATTAAGAGGTTATCAATGGGGTGGAAATACAAATCTTACAGAGCAAGACATTCAAATGTTAAAATATTCCAACTTGTTATTTGCTCAATTAGGATTGGGTAAACACAACAGTAGCGAGTTGCAAAAAATGTTGGCTGGTGTAAATGTGAATGCAAGTTTTGGAAATGGCGATAATACCTTTAATGTAAACGGAAGTTCTAGCGTAAAAGACGTTGAGAAATTTATGCAAGTACTGCACTTAAAATTAACCAATATTAATTTTGATAAGGACGAAATGGAAGGCTTACGTAGTGCTGCAAAACAACAAATGGGAATGATGAAAAATAACCCAGCATTCAAGTTTGCAGATACATTGGCAAAATATCGTTATAACAATAGCAAACGTATGCCAGGCTTTTTACCAGATTTAACAGAAATGGAGCAATTGAATTTTGATGATGTTGAAAAACTATATCATAAAATGGTAAGCAATTTAAATGGTTTAACTTTGGTTTTTGTGGGTAATGTAGATGATGAAAAAATGTTGCCATTACTCGAAAAATATGTTGCATCTATTCCAACAAAAGCTACTGCAAGTGCTTTAAATACTGCAAATATTCAACGTCAAATTACTGGTAATAATACATTTATTGTTAAAGGTGGAAAAGAAAATAAAAGCGAAATAAGATTGAGTTATTATGGTAATATTGCTTCTTTTGACGATAAAGAAAATATGGCTTATGGTTTATTGAATGATGTGTTGCAAATGAAAACAACTGAAGTATTACGTGAGCAATTAGGTGCTACTTATTCTCCACGCGTTTCAGGAAGTATGACACGTAGTCCAATGTTAGAATTTAACTTATCATTATCTGTGTCTGCAGCTCCAGAAAATGTAGATAAACTAACTGCTGCTTTTGATGAGTTAATTAAAAAAGTTGCAGCTGGCGAAATAAGTGAAGATGATATGCTTAAAGCAAAAGAGCAACGTAAAAAAACAATAGAAACACAACAAAAAACAAATGGTTATTGGTCAAGTGTTTTAGAGCAACAAGATCAGTATGGTTATAACTCTAGCCTTATTACTAGTTACTTTACAAGATTAAATAACGCTACCAAACAAGAATTAATAGATGTAGCTAATAAATATTTGACTAAAGCAAATGTGTTAAAAGCCATTTTAAATCCTGATAAATAGTTTAAAATGCATCTTAATAAAAAAAGCCTAGCTGTTTTAAGAGCTAGGCTTTTTTTATTTTAACAATAAACTTTTTCTAAAACTGTAACCATCATTTTGTGCTCATTAAATTTTACTACTACTTTTACCACGTGCCTTATTTTAATTTACAAGACAGTCTCAATTTTTTTTCAAAGCTTACTTTTAAGCGAGTTAATAATGCTGCAAAAGTGTGGCTCAGTTATCAATTTAGTAAGTTACTAAAAAAGCCAATACAGTGGGGTTATCCAATTTCAATTTCATTTGAACCTACAACTAGTTGCAACTTGCGTTGCCCCGAATGTCCAAGTGGTTTAAGAGAATTTACAAGACCAACAGGAATGCTGCAAAAGAGTTTTTTCGAAAAAACAATTGATGACATTTATAAAGAAATTACTTACCTCATTTTTTATTTTCAGGGCGAGCCTTATTTAAATCCTAACTTTTTAGAGATGGTAAGTTATGCCAATAAAAAAGGCATTTACACAGCAACAAGTACTAATGCTCATTATCTAAATGAAGAAAAAGCAAAGCAAACAGTACTAAGTGGTTTGGATAGGTTAATCATAAGCATAGATGGTACCACGCAAGATGTTTATCAGCAATATAGGGTAGGAGGTAAATTAGATAAGGTAATTGAAGGTGCAAGAAATATTGTAAAATGGAAAAAGGAATTGAATAGTAAAACACCATTTATATTTTTTCAGTTTTTAGTAGTAAAACCCAATGAACACCAAATTGAAGAAGTAAAAAAACTGGCAAAAGAAGTAGGTGTCGATCAAGTGAGATTTAAAACAGCACAAGTGTATGATTTTGAAAATGATCCAAATCAGCTAATACCAACAAATAATAAATACAGTCGTTACAAAAAAGATACTAATGGTAAAATGCAATCCAAAAGTGGTTTGCAAAATCATTGCTGGCGTTTATGGAGTGGTAATGTATTAACTTGGGATGGATTGGTGGTGCCTTGTTGTTTCGATAAAGATGCAATGCATCAATTAGGAAATCTTAATAATCAAAGTTTTAAAGAAGTTTGGAACAATAATAATTACAAGCAATTTAGACAAGAATTAATGACAAGTAGAAAGAATATTGATATTTGTTCCAACTGTAGCGAGGGCTTAAAAATCTGGGAAGATTAAAACCATTTAAACTTTTTTTTCTTAAAAACATTTACTATATAAAAGAAGTCTTTACTTTTACGCTTTAAAAAACAAAATAAAATTAATTATGATTAAAAGAATTCTACCCTCTCTTCTTTTGGCTTTGGGTTTAAGTACTTTATCAAAAGCACAATTGAACTATACTGTGTCTTTTCCTACCTCTACTTTTACACAAATTACAGGAACTACACCCCCATTAACTTTAGCATACCCGCCTGCTCAAGCTGCTGCTGAGGGTGTTGATGCTTTTGATGAAGGTGCTGCAAACAACATTACTATACCTTTTAGCTTCAACTTCAATGGCTTGAATTATACAAAGTGTCACATTAGCACAAATGGTTTCATTGCATTAGGCTCACAAGCTTTAGACACACTTAATGTTTTTTGGGCTAACAATCTTGCAACAGGGCCTTTTAATGGCACAAATAACGACTCAAGAGCGTCTCGTCCAATCATTGCCCCACTTTGGGATGATATGTGGGGTGTTGGAACAGGCACTACATCTGCAAGAGCAAACTATATTCGGTATACAACTACAGGAACTGCACCTAACAGAGTATTTACAATACAATGGTTAAATGCACAATGGACTTGGACTGGTACTGCAGCTGCAATCAGTTTTCAAACAAGACTTTATGAAACAACTAATGTTATAGAATTCGTTTATCGCCAACAAGCAGGTGCTGCAGCTGGTGCAGGTGCTTCTATTGGTCTAGCAGATGTATTTACTGGTTCTGGAAATTTTTTAAGCTTAAGTGGTGTTACAAATACTGCTACAAATAGTTCAACTACTGAAACAGCAAATATTGCGACAAAACCAGCTAGTAATTTCACAATTAGATTTACACCAATTCCAATTCCTGCTACTGATGCAGGTGTTAGACTAATTGCTGCTCCAGTTGTTTCAACATGTTTAACAACTCCTCAATCTGTTACTTACACATTAAAAAATAGTGGTACAGGAACAATTGCACCCGGTGCTGCAACAATTAATTTAACACTTACAGGTGCAAATACCGGTTCATATTCAGTATCAAATACCAAAACATTAGCATTTAATCAATTTGATACACTAACAATCAATAATATTAATTTAAATAATGCAGGTGCTACTACGCTTACTGGTTTAATATCTTTAGCAGGTGATGGTAGAAAAACAAATGATACTTCAAAATACACTTACAGTACAGCTGCACTAGTTAACACATTTCCTCTAAATGAAAATTGTGTTGCCCCAACTAGTGTTTATAAGTATTCAATTGGTGTAGCCGGTGGCAGAAATTTGTGGAGTAATTTTAACAGTGCTAGTTTAACTGTTCCAAATAACATTAATCCATTAGTTCCAATAGCTGGTGCTCCTGATAATAGTTATTATGCCTTCTTAGGTAGATACAGTGGTTTTACAACACCTGATTTTACTAGTATTTTGTATACTAATTGTTTACAAATACCAAGTGGTCTTGCCTCAAATCAATACAATCTGAGTTTTTATATGACTCATGATTCTGCTCAAAGCAATAGCACCTCTTTCTCTGGAGACGATAGTTTATATGTTGTTTACTCTGAAGATAAAGGAGTAACTTGGAATAGAATAACAGGTGGTGGCTTCGAACGTATGGATGTAAACTTAACAGATTGGACTTGGACTAACCATACGGTTGATTTAAGTTCTCTTGCTGGTAAAACTGTTCAACTTGGTTTTGAAGGTGTAAGCCAAATGGGTAATTTATTTGCTATTGATAGTATTACTATCGAAGCTAATCCGCCATTACCAATTAAATTAACAACATTTACTGGTAAAAAAGAAGGTGCAAAAAATTTACTTTCTTGGGAAACTGCTAATGAACAGAACAACAAAGGTTTTGAATTGCAACGTGGTGTAGATGGCAAAGAATTTAAGGCAATTGCATTTGTAAATTCTAAAGCTACAAATGGCAATAGCTCAACTGCTTTAAATTATAACTATATAGACGAAAAACCTTCAACTGCTAATAACTACTATCGTTTACGTCAAGTAGATATTAACGGTAAAGAAAGTTTCTCTAACGTTGTTTTAATTAAATCTATTCAAAATACAAAAGCAGAGATTACAGCGGTTTATCCTAATCCTGCTAAAGAAAATATCAATGTAGTTTTAAATTCTGTTTCTGCTGAAAAATTAACAGTTAGAATTACTGATTTATCTGGTAGAATAATTGTAGTGAAAAATATTGAAACTACTTCTGGAGATAATAATTTCAAGTTCAACACTGCAAACTTTGCCAACGGAACTTACACAATTAAAGTAACCACTTCAAATAATGTAGAAGTTGCTACTCAAAAATTTGTAAAAATGTAATTTCATTTTAATAATAATAAAAAAAGCCGATGATAATATCATCGGCTTTTTTTATTATTATTTTGCATTAAAGCAAATGATTAAGATGCATTTTACGATATTTGTTTTACAATGAGTAATCCTAACTTAAATAAAGATTTAGATAAATTAAACTCAACAGAAAAAGAGTTTGAAAATAGTATTCGCCCAACCGAGATTGACGATTTTACAGGACAACCACAACTTATAGAAAACTTAATCATTTTTATAAAGGCAGCTAAGTTACGTGGCGAAGCACTTGACCACACTTTATTTCATGGCCCTCCTGGTTTAGGTAAAACAACCTTAAGTAGAATTGTAGCAAATGAAATGGGCGTAAACATTAAAGAAACTAGTGGACCAGTTATTGAAAAACCTGGAGATTTAGCTGGGCTTTTAACCAACTTAGAAGCAAATGATGTTTTGTTTATAGATGAAATACACAGGCTAAGCACAGTAGTTGAGGAGTATTTATATGCAGCAATGGAAGATTTTAAAATTGATATTATGATTGATTCTGGACCAAATGCCAGAAGCGTTCAAATTAATCTAAATCCTTTCACATTAATTGGTGCAACTACGCGTAGTGGGTTGCTTACAGCACCCTTACTTAGCAGATTTGGTATTAAATCTCGTTTAGAATATTACAATGCAACAACGCTTAAAAAAATAATTCAACGTAGTGCTGGTATTTTAAAAACTAGTATTGGTGAGGATGCTGCAAAAGAAATTGCTGGTAGAAGTCGTGGTACACCACGTATTGCAAATGGCTTGTTAAGACGTGTAAGAGATTTTGCACAAGTATTAAATGATGGACAAATAGATTTAGGCATTACCCAACATGCCTTAAAAGCATTAAATGTAGATGAACACGGATTAGATGAAATGGATAACAGAATTTTGTTATCAATCATTGATAAATTTAAAGGTGGTCCAGTAGGATTAACTACAATAGCTACAAGTGTTGGAGAAGAGGCAGGCACTATCGAAGAAGTATACGAACCTTTTCTTATTCAAGAAGGTTTTTTGCAACGTACACCACGAGGCAGAGAGGCTACTTTAAAAGCATATAATCATCTAAATAAAAAACCACCAAGTAGTAATATTGGATTATTTGCAGAGTAAATACTTCAACGTTTTTATTTTATCATCAAAAATATTACTATAAATCAATTAGTTATAAAGGTGTAATAAAAAATAGTTATCAATATATTTGGTAATACAAGTGCCCAACCCACACTTTTGCAATCCAAATTTTTTTGGACTTGATAATGGGATAGCGTTATCATTTTAATTTCTTAACAAAGTTCTTTAGTACGTTAAAAGTTGAAAGTTATTTATAATTAAATAATCAAAGACTAAACACAAACTAATAACTACAATTACTTAAAAAAAGTGAGTAAATTACATTTCACAACAAAACACGCCAACGCGGCCACCGTACAACACAATTGGTACATTGTTGATGGTGCTAATCAAACCGTAGGACGTATGTGTAGCAAAATTGCTGCAGTTCTACGCGGAAAAAACAAAGCTTATTACACACCACACGTAGATTGTGGAGATTATGTAATAGTGATTAATTGCGAAAAAGTTATCTTAACTGGTAACAAAATGCAAGACAAAGTGTATGACACATTTAGTGGCTACCCGGGTGGTAGAAAAGAAGAAGCTGCTAAGGATTTACAACGTCGTCGCCCAGAAGTATTAGTTGAAAGAGCCGTAAAAGGTATGCTACCAAAAAATCGTTTGGGACGTAAAATGTACAAAAAATTATTTGTATATCAAGGTGCAAATCATCCACACAGTGCTCAACAACCAAAAGAATTTAAATTCTAATTAACAACATTAACAAATCATTTCAAATCATACATTGATGGAAAAACAAAAAAATGCCGTTGGTCGTAGAAAAGAAGCCGTTACCCGTGTTTTCTTAAGCAAGGGAGAAGGAAAAATTACGATAAACGATAAAGATTACAAACAATATTTCCCATTATTTTATCTACAAAATCAAGTTGAAGCACCTTTAAAAACTGCTGAATCTTTAGATAAATTTGATATTGTAATAAACGCACAAGGTGGTGGTTTAAAAGGACAAGCAGAAGCAGCTAAATTGGCTATTGCTCGTGTACTTTTAGAAGTAAACCCAGAGTTACGTCCTGCTTTAAAAGCTGCAGGTTATTTAACCCGTGACCCTAGAGGTGTTGAGCGTAAGAAATTTGGTCATAAAAAAGCGAGAAGAAGCTACCAGTTCTCAAAACGTTAATATATCGTTTGTTGTTTATTGTTTATCGTTATTTCAAATATTGACTATAACCATAAACAATAAACTACAGACAAAAAATAAATTATTAAAATTATTTAAACTATTTAAATGGAAAATAATACTTCACTGCAACAACAACTTCTAGAGGCTGGCGTTCATTTTGGTCACCTTAAGAAAAAGTGGAACCCTAAAATGTTGCCTTACATTTTTGCAGAAAAAAAAGGTATTCACATTATAGACCTTAACAAAACTGTTGATGGTTTACAAGAGTGTGCTGCTGCAATGAAACAAATTGCAAAAAGTGGTAAAAAAATAATGTTTGTTGCTACTAAAAAACAAGCTAAAGAAATAGTAAGCGAGTGTGCAATACGTGTAAATATGCCTTATGCAACTGAGCGTTGGTTAGGTGGTATGCTTACCAATTTTAACACTGTTCGTAAAAGTGTTAAAAAAATGCAAAGCATTGATAAAATGCTTACAGATGGTAGTGCTGACAGCTTAACTAAAAAAGAGCGTTTGACTTTAACTAGAGACAAAGACAAAATGGAAAAAGTATTAGGTGGTATTGCCAATATGGGTCGTATTCCTAATGCAATTTTTATGGTAGATATTGGACACGAGCATATTGCTTTGGCTGAAGCTAAACGTCTTGGTATCACAACTTTTGGAATGGTAGATACAAACTGCGATCCTAATAAAGTTGACTTTGCAATTCCTGCAAATGATGATGCTACAAAATCTATTGCTATTATTGTTAATTATTTAGTTGCTGCAATTGCCGAAGGTTTATCTGAGCGTCAGGCAAATAAAGATGAAGATGGCGATGCAGATGATGCTAATAACGAAAATGAAGCAAGAGCTAAAAGATTGGAGCAAGAAGCACAATCAGAAGGTGGACGTGGTGGACGTGGCAGAGGTAGAGGAAACGACGCTCCTGCTGGTGGTCAACAAGGTGCTGGTGCTACAAAACGTAGAGTACCTAGTACTTACAAAAGACCAGGTGCTCCAGGTGGAAGATAAAACAATGTTGAATTTTGAATGTCTTTTTAAGATTATCATTCAATGTAATCACTCAACATTTAAAATTTAAATTTTAAAATTATTATAATGAGTACAACAGTTGCTATTTCAGCACAAGATATAAATAAACTTCGTCAAGCCACAGGTGCTGGTATGATGGATTGCAGAAAAGCTTTAACTGAAACCAATGGCGATTTTGAAGCTGCTATTGATTGGTTAAGAAAACAAGGTCAAATTAAAGCTGCTAAACGTAGCGATAGAGAGGCAAAAGAAGGTGTAGTAGTTGCACAAACTAATGCTGCCAACAATGTTGGTTATGTAGTATGTATAAGTTGCGAAACTGATTTCGTTTCTAAAAATGCAGACTTTGTTGCATTTGTTCAAAGTATTGCTGATGCTTCGGTTGCAAATGATTGCAAAACTGCAGAAGAATTAAATGAAGTTAAAATTGGTGGTGCAACAGTTGCCGATTTAATCAACGATAAATTGGCTTCTATTGGCGAAAAAATTGGTATTGCAAAATACGAAAGAGTAGAAGCTCCTTATATCGCTTCATATATTCATGGTGCTTACAGAATGGGTGTTTTAGTGGCAATGAGTAGCGAAGCTGCTGAAGCAGGTAAAGATGTAGCTATGCAAATTGCAGCAATGAATCCATTGGGTGTAGATGCTGATAGTATTGCTCCTGAAACTATTGAAAGAGAAAGAACAATTGTAGTAGATACAATGAAAGCTGACCCTAAAATGGAAGGTAAAACTGATGAAATGATTGCTAAAATTGCCGAAGGCAAATTGAATGCATTCTTCAAAGAAAATACTTTAATGGCTCAACCATTTGTAAAAGATGGTGGTAAAAGTGTTGCAGAATATTTAAAATCTGTTGACAGTAACTTAAAAGTAATTTCTTTTAAAAGAGTTGCTTTAGGATAAAATAGCATTATCTGAAATTATAAAAAAGCCCCATCAATTTTGATGGGGCTTTTTGCATACTATCACTAGCCAATACACCATCGTTTGTAGATATGTATAGCCCTATTTTTGGGTGGTTTCAATACATAAGTCATCATCAGGGGGGGTGAAAGTACCCCCCCTTTTTTTATAATAATCTCTCTTACATTTGCTATATCAATTTATTTAATCATTTAAAAAAAAAGTACAAATGAGAACACACAAACTATTTGCCCCGGCAAACAATGATGGTGTTGCTGCAAATGACACACCATCACCAAAAAAAGTAAACAAAAAATCTAAACTGCCTACCAAAGACAACGACTTTGGCAACCTGTGCACCAAGGTAAACGACAAGTGGAAAACCCTGCCCACACTTACCTTGCTATACATTACACAGGCACAGTTTGAAACCAAAGCAGCCTTGTTTAACACCACACTGGCAGCAAGGCAAAAAGCAGGTGGCGACCGCAGCCCACTAACCACGCAATTAAAAAATACCGATGCTACTATAGACAAAGCCATAAGCGGTATAAAAGGTTATTTAAAAGAAAAATATGAGGGCGATGCCGAAGGTTATTATGCACTTTTTGGTATTCAAAAAATAGGGAAGAATTATGAATTGCCAACAGACAGAGAAAAACGCAAGGATATGCTGGATATGATTATTGCAGCTACTGCAAGCGAGGGCTTTGGCAGCAAAAAATATGGTACTGCTTTTTGGACACAAATGAAAACCGACTACACCGCACAATGGAAAAAAGCCAACACTACCGATGGCAGTGTAAGCACAGGTGTAGGCAATAAAAACCAATTGAGAGAGGAATTGACCGAAGTGTTGGATTCTATTATAAATCTTGTAAAAGCCAACTATCCCAAAACCTGGGAAGGCGAG
>JAPLER010000065.1 GCA_026391115.1 Bacteroidota bacterium
TGTAGTAATACTTATAAAATTAAAAGTCTAATAAGCTCTGGCAAATAGAACTCTTTCTTTACTTGGATTTCCTGTTAAAATACACTTGCCATTTTCTTGTTCGTTGTTTAACGGAATGCATCTTATGGTAGCTTTTGTCAATTCTTTTATTTTTTCTTCTGTTTCAGGGGTTCCATCCCAATGTGCAGATACAAAGCCTGTTTTATTGTCTAAAATATCTATAAATTCATCCCAAGTATTTGCAGGTGTAATATGTTCATCACGATATTGCTTTGCACGATTAAACATATGCAATTGAATTTCCTCGAGTAATTCTTTAACATAAAAACTAATGCCATCAAGCGTTACAGATGATTTTGTTTTTGTATCTCTACGAGCTACTTCAATTACATTATTGCCTAAATCTCTTACACCAATAGCTAATCTTACAGGAACACCTTGCAATTCGTATTGTGCAAATTTCCATCCTGGACGAGCAGCATCGCTATTATCAAATTTAACTCTAATGCCTAAATCTTTTAACTGATGTACAATTTCATTTACCTTATTTGTAATCAACCCAAGCTCTTCATCGTTTTTAAATATAGGAACAATCACTACTTGCAAAGGAGCAATTTTTGGAGGTAAAATCAAACCATCGTCATCGCTATGAGCCATTACCAAACCACCAATTAATCTTGTGCTTACACCCCAACTTGTAGCCCACACATATTCTAATTTATTTTCTTTATCGCTAAATTTTACATCAAATGCTTTGGCAAAATTTTGACCAAGAAAATGAGACGTGCCAGCTTGTAATGCTTTGCCATCTTGCATTAAAGCTTCAATGCAATAAGTATCTTCTGCACCAGCAAAACGTTCATTAGCGGTTTTTACACCTTTAATTACTGGCATTGCCATCCAGTTTTCTGCAAAGTCAGCATAAACCTCAAGCATCTTTTTTGTTTCAATAACAGCTTCTTCTTTGGTGGCGTGTGCAGTATGCCCTTCTTGCCAAAGAAACTCGGCAGTTCTCAAAAATAAACGAGTTCTCATTTCCCAACGCACCACATTTGCCCATTGATTGATAAGCAAAGGCAAATCGCGATAAGATTGAATCCAACCTTTATAAGTATTCCAAATAATAGCTTCACTTGTTGGACGAACAATTAATTCTTCTTCCAATTTAGCTTCAGGATCAACCATTAATTTACCTGGTTTGCTTGGGTCGTTTTTTAAACGATAATGTGTTACAATAGCACATTCTTTTGCAAAGCCTTCAGCATTTTTTTCCTCGGCTTCAAACAAACTTTTTGGCACAAACAATGGAAAATAGGCATTTACGTGCCCTGTTTCTTTAAACATTTTATCCAACACATCTCGCATATTTTCCCAAAGTGCATAGCCGTAGGGTTTAATAACCATACAACCACGCACGGCTGTGTAATCTGCCAACTGACCTTTTAAAATAAGGTCGTTGTACCATTGACTATAATCTTGTTCTCTACTTGTTAATTCCTTTGCCATAAAAATTATTACTTCTACCTGAAGCGATTAAAATATTTTTTAGTTTTTTTTAACATATTTTAACAAAGAAAAAATAAATTTGGTAAATTATTTGCTTTCTCTTTGTAGATTAATGATAACGTGGCAAATGTATGGTAACTTCAATGTATTCATTTTTAAAAACTATTGTTATGAAATCTAAATTTTTATTCTCGGTATTTGTTGTGAGTTTGCTTTTAGCATCATGTTCTTCAAGATACAAAACAGCCCAAACTCCTGATGATATGTATTATTCTCCTGTTGAAGAAAAAACAGAAGTTGTAGTCAATGAAAACAGTGACATTAATAATGATGATTATTATTTGCGTCATAAAGTAAGAAATCGTGGTAATTGGAATAATATAGACGACTATGCTTATTGGAATGACAGCAGATACTATAGCTATAATAATTGGAATTATTATAATGGATATAATGGTTGGAATGGATATAACAACTATAATTACAATCCTTACAGTTATAACAACAATGGTTGGGGTTTTTATAATAATGGATGGTTTGGTAGTTACTACAATAACTACTATGGCTACAACAATTGGAATTATGGATGTAACAGCTGGTTAGGGTATAATAACTGGTTTGGTAATTACTATAGTCCTTATTATGGTTATGGTTATTATGGTTGGAATCATAATTATTATGGCAACGGTTACTATCATACACCAAGTAATATTAAAGCGTTTTCACCTTCAAAAACGCTTACATACAATAATCAGAATTATAATAATATAAATTATAAATACAACTCTCAAACAGGATCATCGCAAGGATCTAAAAGGAGCAATGATACAAAACATACTACTACTCGTGGTTCTAATAATGGCGATACGTGGGGTAATCCATCAAGAACATTCACTAATCCATCAACTCCCCCAAGCAGTAATGCAGGTGGTAACAGTGGGGGCTTTAACAGCAAAGGAAGTAGTACCGGAAAACCAAGAGGGTAACCTATTTACAATTTTTTGATTTACGATTTATAACTATGGTCTATGGCAATTGACTGTGGACTGATAAACTATTTTTTATGAAATACTTATTACTTATAACATTAACATTTTTTTGCAGCTATGCTTTTTCTCAAACACCAGAAGAGGGATTAAGAACTGCTTGGTTTACACAAAATGGTACAGCACGTACTAATGCAGTTGGTGGAGCTATTGGTAGTTTGGGTGGAGATTTAACTGCTGCAAATATTAATCCTGCTGGACTTGGAATGTATAAGACTAGCGAGTTTGTTTTAAGTCTTGGTGCTTTAAAAAATAATAATAGCTTTGATTTTAGAGGAACGACAAGTAATAACGATAAAGGTATTTTTAGATATGGACCAATGGGTTTTGTAATAGGTTCTCCTACTAGTAGTAATAAAAAATCTGGGAGTATCGCTTTTTCATTATCAGTAAATCAATTGGCTAGTTATAATAATAGATTAACTTTTAGTGGGTATAATAATTACAGTAGCTTCAGTGAACAATTTATTGAAGAATTAACAAGAGATAATGCAGACACAAATGCTGCTTTAAGCAACTATATATTTGGTTCAACACTTGCATTTAGAACTTATTTAGTAGATACATTAAACGATGCAGCAGGAAAATTTGTAGGGTATAAAAGTCTTGTGCCAATAACTTCTGGAGTTAATCAATATTGCGATGCGATTACAAAAGGAGGTTATCATGAAATTGCCATTGGTGTTGCAGGTAGCGAGAGAAATAAATGGTATTATGGTGGTAGCTTAATAATACCTTTAGTTAGTTATCAAAGAATATTAGACTATAGCGAGTACGATGCAACTAACAATACAAACAACAAGTTTGGGTATTTTAAGTTTAATGAAACACTTAAGTCATTTGGTGTTGGTTTAGGATTAAAACTTGGTACAATTTATAGACCTAATGAAAATGTAAGATTAGGATTAGCTTTTCATACACCACAATTTATTGGATTCAAAGATAGAATTAGGGCTAGTATGACAACAAATACTGAGAACTTAAAAGGAACTTTAAGCGAAACAAGTAATGCATTGAACGACAATAACCCAGGTGAGAGAAGCTACACTATTACAACACCTTATAGAGCCATAGCAAGTGCTAGCTATTTTTTTAGTAATAGTGAAAACGTAAAACAACAACGTGGTTTTATTAGTACTGATGTTGAATTTGTTAACTACCGTGGCGTAAGATTTAGTAAAACAAATGAATATGGTGAAAGTGTAAAAGGATATTATAAAACACTAAATAATACAATTAAAGAAATTTATAAAGGAAACATAAATGTGAAAGTAGGTGGCGAAATTAAATTCTATCCAATTGCTGTGCGTTTAGGTGCTGCATATTATGGCAGTCCATACCAAGATGAAACTATAAAGGCTGACAGATTTGTTTTAACAGGTGGCTTAGGCTATAGAGCAAAAGGAATGTTTATAGATTTATCTTTTTCGCAGGCTGTTGTTAATGAAGTACAGTTTCCTTACAGATTAAATGATGTTGCAAATACTTATGCTGTACAAACAGGTAATACACAAACTGTAATGATGACAGTTGGTTTTAAATTATAAATGTTCTTACTAGAAAACTATATTCTTGTTTTCAACGTAAATGAATGCAGTATTTCTTAAAAAAATGTTAATTAAACTATTTTTTTAAAAAAAAGTCATACTTCAGGCAACGAAATGTAAAGAAAATGCGTCTATATATATGTGGAGTTTCATTAAATGAGGTTTATCCATTTTTTAGAAAACTTTAACATTTGATAAACAGGTTTGGCAAGAGATTTGAAAAGTATATAATAACAATGTCTCATACAAGCATCTCGATTTACTCGAGGATGTTTTTCTCATAAGCAGTTAGTTTTGGTTGAGGGCTCGATTTCCATCGAGCCCAATCTTTTTTAATCAACCTTGTCTTTTTTTACCAAATTCAACCAGTCTACAATTCCTTTATACACAGCTTCGGCAGTTTGTTTATGAAACGCAGGGTCAGCTAACTTTTTTTCATCTTCTTTATTACTTAAAAAAGCTACTTCAAGTAAAGTGTTTACAAAATCGGTTGGTCCATTTAAACCAAAATTAAAATTCCCAACATTCCCATATTCATCAAGTCCTATTTCTTGCATTCGTTTAATTATCGTTAAACTTGGTGGGCGAAAACCAATATATCTATAAAAAGTACCACAACCTTTAATGCTTTTATCACTATTTGAATTAAGGTGAAAGCTAATGACAAAATCTGGCTTTTGTTGTTGCAAATAAGCAATTCTGTCTTTCATATCAAGTGTGGTATCTGCTTCTCTAGTCATTACAACACTATCAACACCTTTACTCAATAAATATTCTTTTAGTTGTTGTGCAAAAAGTAAAGTATAATTTTTTTCTAAAATTCTAGTTGTGGCTCCAACTGCACCCAAATTAGTGCCACCGTGTCCTGCATCAATTCCAATTTTCAAGCATTTTATTTCTAAGTTTTTAGGTTGATGTTTAACCTTTAGTATAAGCTGATTATTGCTGTAATAAATGGTATAGCCCCATTGATGCTTATGTTTTAGCTCAATAGTTACTTGCATTACATCTTCGCTTGTTTGGTTGTAATACACATTTTTAATTTCTTGTATAGATGATGTTAATTGTGTAATCCAATTGGTATTGCTTTGTGTGCCAAATATCTCCAATTGAATGGCATTTGGTTCGGTTTGCATCCAACTTCTGTAAGGCAATTTTTCTTCAAGATTTATTGTTACAATATCATAACCAATACTATCTACACCAAATACATTAAAGTTGCTGCTTATATAATATGGTTTTTCTTTTAGTGTAGAATCTACTGTAAAATACTGTCTTTCTATATAGGCAATTCTATTACTACTTAATTGTACTTTACAAGCATTGGGTTTTGTGGTATCTAATACTCTTAGTAAAACATTGGTGTCTATATAGGTCATTTTTGCACCACCCAATCTGTCTTCTCCAACACCATATAAAAGAGATGGCAGTTTGCCACTGGTTTTTGCCAAAAAATGCGATTGTGAAAACGTGTTAAAGTAAAGTATTGATAGTAAAATGATACTGAATATTTTTTTCATTGACGAATGTTTTTACAAATGAGGCACAGAGTAAACAGGGGTTTTGATGAGTATAGCCCAAAAGTATAGCTTAACGTTATATGATGCGAAAATGTTGAATAATGTGGATACTGTTGAATGGTGCTAACGCCACAAAAGCTAAATAGAATTGTTGTAGCTTGGACAACAGTAAAATTAATGTGCAAAGCACATTAAATCATTTGTGCATTGGCAGTGTTTAAAAAAATATTTAATCAATGCAATGTTTTATAATAAATATTAGTCTATATATGTAGCCAGCAAAATGGATACACAACAACTCATAAAAAACTGCTTAAAGAATAACAGGCAAGCACAACAAGAATTGTATAATTTATATGCAAGCAATATGTTGGGTTTATGTTATAGATATACCAAAAGCTTGCACGATGCTGAAGATGTGTTGCAAGAAGGATTTGTAAGAGTGTTTACCAATTTGCATCAATATAAAAACAATGGCGAGTTGGGTGCGTGGATAAGAAGAATAATGGTAAATACAGCATTGACGTATTTGCAAAAACACAGTAAGTATAAAAAAGATTTAGAGTTGGATAATATTGGATTACATCCAATAGCAGATAATGAACCTGAAGTGAATATGAATGTGAAAGATTTGGTGGAATGTGTGCGACAACTACCTACAAATTATCAGACGATTTTTAATTTAGTAGCAGTAGAGGGTTATAGCCAAATTGAAATTGCTGAGATGATGCAAACTAATATTAATACTGTAAGAAGCAATTTTATGAGAGCAAGAACAATGTTGATGAAGATGATAGATAAAGAACAAGTAAGTAAATCATTGAGTAAGTAAGACATTTAAAAGAAGCAAAAATGAAAAACAATTTTACAAATAAAATTAACGAGTTGCAAGACTTTAATCTTGAACCAAATAAAGAAGTTTGGGTTGAGATTGAAAAGCAATTGCCTCAGGAAAAGAAAAGAAGAATTGTAGCTTGGTGGTGGGGATTACCAATAGTTTTAGGATTAGGTTTGACAACTTGGTTATTGAGCAATAATAATAAAAAAGAGGATTTTTTGAGCAAAAAAGAAGATAAAATAAGTGTTTTAAGTCAAAAAATAGAAAAAAATCAAGAAGACAATAAAGTTGTAATAGTTAAAAATACCCCAATTTTTGTCAAGAATAGCTCAATTATTGACAAGAATACTTATGTTTCTGCTAAAAAAACACCAACTCTTGTCAAGAATAGTTCAATTTTTGACGAGAATACCCATCTTTCTGCTATAAATACCTCAACTTTTGTCAAGAATAGTTCAATTCTTGACGAGAATACTCATATTTCTGCTAAAAAAACACCAACTCTTGTCAAGAAAAGTTCAATTCTTGACGAGAATACTCATATTTCTGCTAAAAAAACACCAACTCTTGACAAGAATAATTCAATTCTTAACGAGAATACTCATATTTCTGATAAAGACATACCAACTCTTGGCGAGAGTAATGAAACTAATATTATAGATAGTTTAAACCGGAAAACCACTAAAATAATCTCAAGACTAAATTATCCTAAAAAACTACATTGGAGTTTAACTTTTGGAGGAGGGGTAAGTTATTTATCTAGGAATGGTTTATTGAGTAGTACGCAAGAACAAATTTACACTTCCAATGTTTCTGCAGGATCTGTGCCCCCTCAACAAAATAATAATTTAAGTTTACCTAATTCAGGCTTCAATTTTAATGTTGGTGTAAATGGTGATTATATTTTATCTAAAAAATCAACATTACAATTTGGGTTGCATTATAAGTATTTGCAAAACAACATTGCTTTAGAGCTAGTGCCACAAACCACTATGTTTTTGCTTGATGATTTATACAGAAATGGCGATTATTTAATTTATAAAAATAATTACCATTTTATATCAATTCCTGTTAGCTATAAATATTGTTTAAATCCATCTGCAAAAAATAAAATATCTTTTATTGTTGGTGGTAGTATGGATTATGCTATAGCAAAAAATTGGTTGTATATAAACAATGAACAAAGCTATTATGAAAAAAATAATAATGAGTTAAACAATTTTTTTACATCGCTGCATACAGGTTTATCTTTTAACATAAACAATAAACTTAGTGTAGACATAGTAGCAAAAAAGTATTTGAATACAGTTCAAAAATCTTCATCAAAATATTATTGGCAGCAACTAGATATGCAACTGAACATACCTTTGAAACTCAAAAAATAATTTTATGAAGAAAACATTTTTAGTTTCATTATGCAGTATTGTAATCTTAACTGCAACAATTTATTCTTGTAAAAAAGATGCAACAACTCCAACACATAACTATATGAACGTTGGTTACATTACAGGATTTGATACTGGTAGTTGTAGTTGCTGTGGTGGTATAATGATAACATTTGCTAGCAACGCAACTCCGTATGCAGCACCTTATAATTTAATTGACACAGCTGCATCAGAATTGGGTATTGTTATAACAGATACATTTCCTATAAAAATGAGTGTTGATTGGGCAGCAAACACCAATAAAGTTGGATGCAACAATTATATACGTATTACTAAATTTCAACGACAATAAAATTTATAAAAATGAAATTACAAACACAAAAAGTGTTTACTGCAATAGTATTTTGCAGTTTGATATTTACATCTTGTCTTAAAGATGTGGGGCATAAAACGTATAAAGTTTATACACCAGTTATTGAGCAAACTAGCACTTTACGAAGTAAGGTTAAAAGCGTATCGCCAATATCTGTAAGCAATGCAGGTAAACTTTTTGTAATAGGTAATTACATTTTTCTAAACGAAAAAAATATGGGTGTTCATATTATTGATAATACCAATCCAAGTAATCCTATCAATATTTCATTTATTAATATTCCAGGTAATTTTGACGTAGCAGTAATTGGTAACACATTATATGCAGACTGTTACACTGATTTATTAACGATTGATATATCTAATCCAAATAATATTTCAATAAAAAATGTTATTGAAGATATTTTCTTTGACAAAAGAAATATTGCAGGCTATACAACACCAGTAGGTAGTGATATAACAGATTGGAATAGTAAAGATACTGTAATTGATATTGAAATTGGTGAAGGGCAAGGTATTTGGACTAAAGGGTCTTATGTTACAAATGGCTGGGTTGGTGGTGGTGTGTGGCTTAGTGGTGGTAATGTTGGCTCAGCTTCTAGTTCAAGTACTGGTAAAGCTGGTAGTATGAGTCGTTTTGCAATAATGAACAACTACTTATATGCAGTAAGTAATTCAACTTTAAATTCAATTGATATTACTAATTTACAACAACCCATTATAGCATCTAAACAAAATATTGGTTGGAATATAGAAACCATCTATCCTTTTAAAGATAAATTATTTATTGGTTCGCAAAGTGGTATGCAAATTTATAATGTAGATAATGCTATGCAACCAACTTATGTGAGTGCATTTAGTCATGCAAGATTGTGCGACCCAGTAATTGCTGATGATCATTTTGCTTACATAACGTTACACGCTAGTGCAAATATTTGTGTTGGTACACAAAACGAATTAGATATTGTTGATATTTCAAACTTATCAAATCCTACACTTGTTAAAAGAATTGATTTAACTAAACCACAAGGTTTAAGTAAAGATGGAAATACTTTATTTGTATGCGATGACGATGCCGGCATTAGAGTTTTTGATGCTACAAACCCAGCAAATATTGAGTTAAAACAAACTTTGCCATTACTAGCAACTTATGATATTATTTGTAATAATGGAATAGCTATTGTAAGTGCAAAAGACGGCATTCATCAATACAATTATAGCAACCCAAATAATATTACTAAGCTTAGTAAATTTGGCTATTAGTAGCCAATAAATTGTTCTACAAATGAGACATACCATTGCAATAATCTTTTTATTCATAACAATAGTTTCTTACTCACAAACAAAAAAAGTAAAACCACAATTTTCAAGTATCAATAGTGTTGGTACAGTTTGGGGAGTTAATCAAAATGTATTTTGTTTTGAAACCATAAATGGCATTAGTTACAAAAATTGGGTATATGGAGTGGGTGTAAGCTTTGATAGTTATGGCTCTCAAAGCACACCCATTTTTTTAGATATTAGAAAGCAAATGAAGAATAGTAGTGTTTTTGTTTATGCTGATGCTGGTATAAATATTCCTTGGCGTACTAGTAATTTTCCAGAAAAATACAGTGGCACAAACACCAATCAATATAAATTAAAAAATACATTTTATGGAGAAGCTGGTATTGGCTTAAAGAAGTTAATAGCCAACAAAACCTCATTTATTGCTAGTATTGGCTATAGTTACAAAACATTTAGCTATGTTCAACAAAATGTTTTTGATTGGAGATCTCCATCAACATCTAATGATTATAATTACGATTTTTATTATAGTAGAATAGCGTTAAGATTAGGGATTCAATTCTAAAAATTACTTTGTTTTGTTTACTTCAAAATATTCATCGATGGCTTGCCAAACTGTTGTTGCTAGTTTTTTTTGAGCAATGGAATCTTGCATAATTTTAATATCTTTTGCATTGCTTATATAGCCCCATTCAATAATTGCACTAGGAAAAGTGCATGCGTAAATTATCCATATTCTATCTTTTCTATGAACAGTGCCATTGTTTTTTAAGAGGGGAAATGCAGTAGAAATATTTTTACTTAATGCTGCTGCAATTTTTATATTTTGGGTTAAATATGGATTCGATTTACTACTGCTATCGTATACATTAACTGTACTATCGCTGATATGAATTTCTGTACCATTCCAACTTTTATTGGTATGTGCGTTACAATGAAAACTAAGTAGCAAATCTGTTCTAAACTTCTTTGCCAGTTCAATTCTATTATGTCTATGTATATTGCTATCAAGTGGTCGTGTTTGTAAAACTGTATATTTTGATGTATCTACCATTGCAACAACAACATCAACCATTTGTCTTGCAATGTTTTTTTCGTAAATGCGATGTTTTTTATTAATTGCTCCAACATCTGGTCCTCCATGGCCAGCATCAAGTACAATATGAATTTTATGATCATCGATGAGTATCGATGAATCTGTTTCTTGAATAACTTTATTGCTGCTAGAATGATTCTTTATTATTTTTATTACAACTAATGAAAATGAAATTGCAGCTATAAATAAACTTATAACACCAATAGTATTTTTTTGTTTTTTAGTGATAATACAAACTGTTTTTTAGTTATACAAATTGAAATTTATTTCCATCAAACAATCCTTTATCGCTCAATTTTAAATGAGGAATTACTAGCAAAGCCATAAAACTTAAAGTCATAAATGGAGAAAGCAATGTGCTGCCTAAATCTTCTTTAGTCATTTTATCAATGGCTGTGTAATCTGCTGCAACTTTATAGCCATCTTCGGCACTCATTAATCCTGCAACTGGCAATGCTACTATCATTGATTTATTTTCATCAGTTGCACTCACTCCACCTTTTGCTTTAATTACTAAATTAATTGCTTCGGCTAAACTTATATCATCTACACCAACAGCAACAATATTATGACTATCGTGTGCCACAGTGCTTGCTAATGCTCCTTTTTTTAAGCCAAAATTTTTAATAAAACATTTTGCAATTGGAGCATTGTGATAACGGTTGATAACAACCATTTTTAGAATGTCCTGTTGGGTATTAGGTATCAGGAATTGGGAACTAGTATCCAATAATATACTTCTTAATACTTCAATTCTGTTTGTAATAAGTTGTCCATCTAATGCTTCAATAACAGGTACTGTTGCATTTGGAAAATCTTTTGTTGTAACTATTAAGTCTTCTGCTATTATTTCATTGCAATCAAATTGGTTGATTGGTTCTACTTGTTTAGATTGAATGAATGATTTACCATTTTCTGCAACCAATTCTCCGTTAATATATGTTGCTTTAATATTGAAATGAATTAAATCTTCTGCAACAATAAAATCTGCAAAATCACCAACACGCAACATTCCAACATCTAATTTATAATGATGAATTGGATTGATACAAGCAGCTTGCAATATTTTAAAAATGTCAATGCCTTTTCCTACAGCCCTTGCACACAAAGCATTTATGTGGTTTACAACCAAACTGTCAGGATGCTTATCATCGCTGCAAAACATTATCATATCAGGATAATCGTTCAACAAATCAATCAAGGCTTCAAAATTTTTTGCAGCACTTCCTTCACGAATTAAAATTTTCATTCCATAAGAAAGTTTGTCCAGAGCTTCTTCTTTTGTAAAACATTCGTGGTCTGTATAAATTCCTGCATCAATATATTGTTTGGCAGTTTCTCCTCTTAATCCTGGAGCGTGACCATCAACAGGTTTGCCTAATTCCTTGGCATATTTTATTTTTTTCATCACCTCTTCATCCTTGTATAAAACACCAGGAAAATTCATCATTTCGCTCAGATATTTTATTTCGTCTCTTTGCAATAATTTCTTTACATCATCACTATTTAAAGCAGCTCCAGCAGTTTCAAAAATGGTTGCAGGCACACAACTTGGGGCTCCAAAATTGAATTTAAAATTTACTTGTTTACCATTTTCAATCATAAACTCCACACCTTCCATTCCACATACATTAGCAATTTCGTGTGGGTCGCTAATAGTAGCAACTGTACCATGCACAACAGCTAATCTTGCAAATTCACTTGGTATTAACATACTACTTTCTACGTGAACGTGAGAGTCGATGAATCCTGGGAGTATATAATTGGTAATTGGGAATTGGGAATTGGAAATTGGTGTTATTGACTTGATGACTTTGTTTTCAACAACAACTTCAGCAGGATATATTTTTTTATTGAGAATGTCAACCAAGTTACCCGTTATTGAAAAAATATTTTGCATAAACTAATATTATAATTTGCAATTGTAAGAATATGTTTTAGCACTAAAATATAACGTTAATAAGATATTGTTAAATCTAATTTTCTTTCATAATTTAGTGTTAATGATAACATCAATTAGATTAATTTTTTCGAGCAAAAAACTTTACTTAGATACTATATTTTGCAACCCTTGCTAACTTTTATAAAAACTTTAAAAAGGATAATAGTATCAAAAAGTATTATTTTTTTATTTGATTTCGCATCAAGTAGTAAATTGGAATCCCTGATAATGTAATGCCCAATCCTGCCCAAGTATACTCTGGTTTGTACACAATCAATAATCCACAAAAAGCCAGCCCCATAACAATATAAAGTATAGGTAAAAACGGATAACCAAAGGCTTTGTAAGGTCTTTCCATTTCCGGTTTTGTTTTTCTTAAAATAAAAATACCAGCAATTGTAAGTATATAAAATAGTACTACAACCAACGAAATCATATCTAATAAATTACCATACTTGCCACTTAAACACCAAGCACTTGCAACAATACATTGTAACCATAAAGCTACTTGTGGCACAGCGTTCTTATTAAGTTTGCCAACTTGTTTAAAGAACAAATTATCATTTGCCATAGTATAATAAACCCTTGCACCACTAAGTATTAAACCATTGTTACAACCAAAAGTTGAAATCATAATACATACTGCAATAAGTGTAGTGCCATAACTTGGAAAAATTTTATTTGCAGCTAAAACAGCTACTCTGTCGTCTGCACAAAAAGCCATTTCTTGCAATGGCATAACATTTAAGTACATTAAATTAGTGGCTATGTAAATAAGTGTTACTATCAATGTTCCAAAAAATAAACTTAAACCCAAATTACGACTAGCATTTTTAATTTCTCCAGCAATAAATGTTACATTATTCCATGCATCGCTACTAAAAACACTACCCACCATTGCAGTAGCAATTGCACCAGCTAAAGCACTACCAGTAATGCCAAGCCATTGTGCAGGTTGTAATGCACCAACAGCATTTTTTGTTCCTACGTTTTGTAAAGCGGTAAAGCCTGTCTTCCAATTCTCGCTCCAGTAACTATTTTTTACTAAAATGAATCCAAAAACAATCAGCCCAAAAAGAGCTAAAAGTTTTGTGCTAGTGAATAATCTTTGAATCCATTTAACTTCTTTAACACCTCTAGTATTTACGTACGTTAAAAAACAAATAATACCAATTGCAACTAATTGACCACTAAATATTTTAAAGCTCCCTATTGAAAAAAGTAAATATGTATTGCCAAGTTGAGGAACTAGATATGCTAAAAATTTACTAAATGCAACTCCAACAGCAGCAATTGTTGCAGTTTGTATTACAGCAAAAAAACTCCAGCCATAAAGAAATCCAAGTAGTGGATTATACGCTTCTTTAAGATACACATATTGCCCACCAGCTTTGGGAAACATTCCACTTAACTCGCCATAACTTAATGCTGCAACAAGTGTCATTATACCAGTTAAAAGCCACACTAAAATTAACCATCCTGCACTTCCTACATTTCTTACTATATCTGCACTTACAATAAAAATTCCACTACCAATCATACTACCTGCAACAAGCAAAGTAGCATCCATTAAACTAAGTGTTGGCTTAAATTCAGTTGAGTTTTGTTGCATAAAAAATCTCACCATTTTTTGTGGCGAGATGAAGTTAAAAGTTTATGACAAATTTGAACTATTTTTTCTTTTTATATTCCTCGTTCAATCCTTTAATTAAATCATTAGTGATATTATAAGTGCTATCCTTATAATAAATCATATCTGTACTATTCGAAAAAATAAAAGCATAAGTATTGTTTTTATTATAATCTTTCAAGTATGCTTCAATTTTTTCTTTTACCTTGCTTAATTCAGTTCTTACATCGTTAGAAACTTTATTTGCAAGCTCTTGACGGGATTGTTGCAAATCTTTTTCAAGTTCGGCAACGTGCTGCTGTGCCTGCATTGCAGCAGATTTTTCAGCATCGCTTACATTGCCATTTGCACCTAAATCTTTAAACTTGTTTTGATACCCTCTAATAATATTTGCATTTTCATTTTCTTTTTTTGCTAACATATTTTGAGCTTCAAGTTGTTTTTTGTCTAGTTCTTTTTTTACATCTTTATAATAGTCATATTGACTTTCTATTGAGTCCATTTCAAAATATGCAATTAAACAACCCTTGGAATTTTGAGGTTTGGTAGCTGTTGGAGTTGCATTTTTTTTATTAGCTGATATTTGCATGTAAAACAAAACAGCAACTGCAATTGCTAGAATAGATGTAATAACTATATTAATATTTTTCATTAAAAAAATTTAATGGCAAATATATAGTGCTGCTTAAATTTTACAGGTGAATAATAAAGTTTAAGATAAATTTAGTAAATGTAAAGAGGCAGCAAATTTTGCTGCCTCTTTAAGAAATGATTGATAATTTCTATTCTTTTATAAACTTAAATGCTTTAATCTCGCTTTCATTTTTTATTAGAACCATATAATTTGCCTTTGGCAAAGTAGATGTGTTTATTTCGAATGATTGAGTGCCTGTAGCAACAATAACTTTTTTATCCATAATAACTCGACCTAAATAATCTATTATTTGAATGGTGTTGTTGGTTGCAGTATTTGCAGAGCTTGTTATTTGTATGTTCACAAACTCTTTTGCTGGGTTTGGATAAAGATTAACTGCTTGTTTTTCGCCAATTTTTAATGCTACAATATTGCTGTAAGTATACTTGCCATTGTTATCATTCATTTTTAAGCGATAGTATAAATTATTTGTATTTTGTTTATATGCATTATCGTCTGAAAATTGATAGAACGCACTGTTGTTGCTATTTCCAATAGCATTTACAACTCCAATTTTTTCAAAGTTTTTACCGTCTATGCTTCTTTCAATTTCATAATTTTTAACACCATCTTCTTTTTTTGTTTCCCATTTGCAGGTAATATTTCTGGTATTTTGTTGTACAGCAAATGATAATAATTTTAATGGTAAAACAGGGACAGAGTAGATATTTATATTATCAATATATATGTTTTGTCCATTTCCATTTTTAGTTCTAAATGCAAGATTGATGGGCGTATTTCTGTAATTCATTAAAGAAATTTTTACAGGAGTTGTTATCCAATCTGCAGCTACTGCTGTCCAACTTGTAGAAGATACAGCTGTACTTGTTTTAAGATTATCGCCAGCTTTTTTCCAAAGTTGTGTCCAAGTTGCTGCATCACAATCTGTTGAAACTTCTACAGACAAAGTATCCCTTTTTGAATTTGAAGCATTGCTTTTCAATTTATAGGCATAATCAAATGTTAAAAACACAGAGTCAGGAGTATTGTTAAAATTAAATCTTGGAGATTTTAAGTAGTCTAAATCGCCAACAGAGGTATAACCAAACATTTGCATAAATGCAGATGCTGTTCCTGTTTTAAATGCATTCGTAGATCTTGCCCAAGTTGTAGTCGATGCGTTATTGTTTACAACACTCCAGCCATTGGCAGTAGGTGCAAATGCAGCACCTTCAAATCCTTCAAAATGGGGAAGTGCTGTTGGTGTTGGGACAGAGTTGTCAATAAAAATATTTTTTGTAATAGTATCATTTAATGGCAAACTATCTAAGGCACTATTAGGATTTGATGTAAATACTTTTAGAATATTGTTACCTCCAACTAGTTGTATTGAAGGCAATGTAAGTGTTGTGTTTCTCCCTCCAATTAAATCTATTGGATAAGTTTGAGTTGACAGTATATTGCCATTTACAGAAGCACTAATTGTTAAACTTGTTAGCTTATTTATTCCAGAATTAGAGATTTTAATTCTAGGTGTAATTGATGGACTAGTACCACAAGTTGGAGTGCTGAAACTAACTGTTTTGCAGTTGTCTTGATCATACTCCGAGCCTCCTGGACTAATTAATTCTAAAGCACGAACTTCATTCTGTGGTGTACCGTTTGGAGGTAAGTGACCTTTGGTTGTTAGATAGCCTGAACGATATTGTAAAATTACTTGATGCATTCTCTTTACTTGTCCTTTTGTAAACAAAGACATACATTGGTCATTTGAATAGTCCATATAATTTTGAAACATTTTGGCAACAGCAGGTGTACAACCATTTGTAGTTCCTGTAGCAGGGCAACCAGATGTAGCAGTACTTAATGGTGGAGTATCATCTATTGCCCCCAAAAATGCAGCAGCTAAAGTACCACTAGTTAAATTGGAAGTAAAGTCTCCACTAGTACATCCTCCTTGAAATGTATGATTCAAACCAAAATTATGCCCAATTTCGTGTACTGCTGTTCTTGCTAAATTAAAACTAGGATCGGTATAGCAAGGGTTGCTTGCAAAAACTTGCTCATCCACACATACACCATCACTACCACTACCACTTGTTGCACCTACACCTATTTGAGGTGAAATACCTAATAAGCCTGTTGTAGAAAACCCTGAACCTACCCATAAATTGTAGTAAGCACTTGTTGTCCAAGCTGCTAAACCACCAGAAGCTACAACTTTAATATTTTGTGCTGTAGTTTGTGCAATTTGAACATTACCAACTTTTCTTTCAATACCTGTTGTTGATTTTCCACTCGGATCTCTTCTTGCCAATGCAAAACGCATCATAGAGTGTCCTCGAACACTGTAGAAACCAGATGCAGTTGCACTGTCGTCATTAAATCCTGAATAATCTTCATTCAATCTATCGATAAAACGTTGCACATCTTCATCAGTAACCCTGTATGGATCTGGTAATACTATATGAACTACTACTGGGATAGTTATTGTATCAGAGGGAAAAGCATCAAGTGTAGGGGGCAAAGGATGAGCTGCTAAATAGGCATCAATATCTCTGTTTTTTGCTTCATAATCTGCTTTAAAAATAGGGTCAGTTTTTAACCTTTCTTCAATAGCTTCCATCGTAGCACAACGTCTTACTTTTTTTTGGGCAAAAGTTTGTTGACTGCTTAAGATGAGGGTTGTGAAAAGTGCTAATACAATTTGCACTTTAACAGCAAATAACTTCATTTTAGTAAAATTTAAGTGGGGAAAGGTAATGTTTTAATTTATTAAAAAAAAACTTGACCCCTTTTTACTAGAATCGTTTAAATTTTTAATGAGTTTTCAATACTTTTTTAATTTAATAGACTAACAACTCCTTCTCTTTCTAAAATTAAATAACCCAACTTATCATTACTAATACCATCTTTAAGTTGATAACTAAAGCATAATTCGTGGTTAATAACTGAAGTTTCAAAGTATTTAAATTGGATATTGTTATGCTGTTTTAAATCCTCGCCAATTTCGTATAAATGTGTAGATAAAATAAAAACTGCATTTTGTTTTTTTTGCAAACCATTAATAACAGTTAAGCTACATTTCATTGCATCCTGAATATTGGTTCCTTTAAAAAGCTCGTCTATCAAAATAAGCCATTTTTTATTGTCACCTATTTTTTCAATGGTGCTTTTAATTCGTTTTACTTCATTAAAAAAATAACTTTCGTTTTTAAAAATGTTGTCAACAATATTAATGTTGCTAAGTAAACCATCAAAGTAACTTAGTTGCAGTTGCTTGGCTGGAACAGGAAATCCAAGGTGAGACAAGTAAATAGAAATACCAACTGCTTTTATGAATGTACTTTTGCCAGCCATATTTGCACCAGTCAGAAATAAAAAATTTTCCTCTCTTCTTAGTTCAACATTATATGCAATAGCTTTTGATAAAAGTGGGTGATAAATTGAGTTTGCTTTGATACAAGGTTCTTCTGTTTCAATAAAATTTGGGAAATTAAAATCGTATTTATTTATTGCATTAACAATACTTAAATAAGCATCAATCTTACAAAATATTTCAATTAACTCAAAACAATCGTGTTTAAAATGATTGCGTAAATTACTAGCTACATCTAGAATTTGTTTATTTGATATTGATTTAACATCGCTTATTTCAAGTAGTGTATTTATCCAAATTTTATTTGTATGTAACTCTATTTTTTCTATCCAAAACTTTATGATGTTGCTTTTCGATTCATCTAATAAGGCTCTCATCTTTTTTACTCCTTTTACAAATTCAATAAAGTGTTGCAAGGAGTATTTCGAAAGCGAAAAGTCGGCTTTTGAAAAAATGGAATAAAAAAAACAATTTAGTGCATTGCAATGTGTTGGATAAGTATCAATGGCTGTATCATAAAATTTCTCCATAACCATAACAGTTCCATTACTAATATTTGTTGGAATGCTTTGTTTGATTTGAGAAAGATATTGCAGCGTTTTTTGAGTATCGTTTATTGAATCAATACTTTTCAATGGCGATAAAAGCAACTCTTGCAAATAAAATTTACCTCCAGTTGTTTGTGTGGTATCAAATAAATGAAACAAAGATTCTGCTTCATTATTATTTACAATAGCTAAATCAGTTAAGGTTGTTTGGTCAACTTGCATTTAAAAGATTATGTAAGTTTAAATAGATTAATTGTGAGTTGCATCAACTAAGAGTCATAATTTTAAAAAATCCATAAATAAAATATTTAACACACAAATCTATAGCCAATGCCTTTTATAGTAAGTATTTCAATCTTATCATCTGTTTTAAAATAACTACGAATTTTAGTAATATAAACGTCTAAGTTTCTACTGTTAAAGAAAGAATCACTACCCCAAATTTGATTTAAAATATCTTCTCGTTTTATTATTTTATTTTTGTTAGATACTAATAGTTTTAACAACTCGGCTTCCTTGAAAGAAAGCTTGTGTTCATTTCCAACAGCAACTAAACTTTGTTTATCTGTGTTAAAAGTAAAAGTACTTATTACTACTTCGGTTGCTATGCTTTCTGCAACACCTATTTTTTTTATGGTTAAAATATTTTCGACTCTTGCAATTAATTCTTCAATACTAAATGGCTTTTTTAAATAATCATTTGCACCCAGTTTAAAACCTTCTATTACATCAGTTGTTTGTGTTTTTGCAGTAACAAAAATGATGGGTACATCTGCATTAATTTCTTTAATTTGCTTTGCTAAATCAAATCCTGAAATATTAGGTAGCATTACATCTAAAACACATATATGTGGATTAAATTTATTAAATGCCATTACAACTTTAGCACCATCACTTTCTAGGAAAACATCATAGCCACTTGCAGTTAAAGCGTGTTTCACTATTTTGCCAAGTGACAATTCATCTTCTACATATAATATTTTTACTTGCATAAATTATTTGTTTAGCTTTTTTTAAACTATTTACTATTTACATTCTTTATTCCTACAATAAACCTACTACCCTTGCCCAAAGCACTTGTTACATTGATGTAGCCATTGTGCATTTTAACAATGTGCGAGATATAACTTAATCCTAATCCATAGCCCTTTGCATTGTGAGTATTGCCTTGAGGTACTCTATAAAACTTATCAAAAATTTTACTTTGATGTTGTGGTGCTATTCCTATTCCATTATCTTGTACAATAATTTCAGCAATATCATCTACCTGCCTTAAGTCAATGTTAATAATGGGTTGTCGTTCACAATACTTTATTGCATTATCTATCAAATTATAAACAACACTTTTGATGTGGCTTTTGTCCGCAGTAATATCTATGTTTGAATCTGATTTAAAATTTACTAATGCATTGTGTTTATCAAATTGTGGTTTCATATTGGCAATAACATCTTCAATCAAGCTATTGATATTTACCTTCTCTGTTTTTAATTCTGTTTTGCCATTTTCAAAAAGAGATAATTTAAGCACCTTATCTACAAGCAAATTCAGTCTATTTAATTCATCTGTGCTTACTTGTAAATACTCTTTGGTAAGTTCTTTATCGTCTATTACACCAAACTTTGTTATAGCTTCAATCGCAACAGAAATAGTGGTTATAGGTGTTTTAAATTCGTGTGTTATATTGCTTATTAAATCATTTTTTGCAATAACAAGTTGCTTCTGATCGCTAAGTGTTTTATATGCAAAAAATATTGATGCAATGAAAAAAATAATTATTCCAATAGATATAATTAACTGCGGTATAATTTTATGTAAAATATGCGACTGAAAAGAAGTTATTGCAGCATAGTAACTTATTTTTTTTTGTTGACCAATTGCTACAATATCTGTGTAAACAAAATTTGATTTTGATTTTAAACTATCTGTTGGAATAGCATTTTCTGAAACAAATACTTCAAAAGGTAAGTCAATATCATTTTCACTATCTGTTAGTTTATTTTTATATAAGCCTTTAATATCATCGATAGGTAATACCAGTTCGATCACTTCTTTTTTTTGAATACTATCTTTAATAATATTTTTTAATACTGCATTATCTTTAATTGAATTTGCCAAGCCTTCAATCATTTTTTTGCTTTCATATTGTTGTTTTTCATCAACTATTTTTAACCCCAATTTTAATTGGTGCCAAACTTCGCTAGCAATTTTAGAAGCGTCATCGCCAATAACTTTTAAATGTTGAAAATCATTAATAGCTTTTGTTAAAAAGGCTGTATCCCTTAATGTCTGTCTATCTTGAATTTCATAAACAGTTTCTTTAAACAACGCATTTGTTGTTTTTGAAATCACATTTTTTTCATTTTTATACAATGAGTTTATCCAATAAAATTGAAATACAATAACAACTATTGCACATACAATCATCAATATCGATGCTAGGTTTAACTTCTTCATACTAAACTTTCAAAACAAAAATAACTAATGCGTATTACCTTTTGGGTTTATTAACTTTAATTAACTTATTAATAGAAATTTTCAAGTTATTGCAATCTATGTTTGCTTTACAAATTACAAATAATGAAAAAGCTAAAACTAATTTTAATTATTCTTTTTCTTTCGGTAACAGCTTTATTAATAATTAATTCAAAACAATCAAATCTAGATACCAATAAAGCTGCAAATCAAGCAGATTCATATTCGGCATTTGATATGTTTTCAAAATACAATTTATATTAACTTTTTATTTAAATAATATGAGTAATAATATTTTATCTATTAATGGAATTACCAAAAAATATGGCAACATTACTGCTGTAAATAATCTAAGTTTCAATGTGCCTCAAGGTTCTATTTTTGGAATACTTGGACCCAATGGAAGTGGCAAAACCACAACACTTGGAATTATACTTGATGTATTAAAAGCCAACAGCGGTTCCTTTAGCTGGTTTGATGCACCAAGTAATACTAATAATAGAAACAGAATTGGGTCATTACTTGAAACGCCTAATTTTTATCACTACTTATCTGCCTTTGATAATTTAAAAATTACTCAAGAAATTAATAAACGTGGCAACGAATATTCTATTGAGGAAGCTTTACATATAGTAAGATTAACTGAGCGTAAAAACTATAAATTTAAAACCTATAGTTTGGGTATGAAACAAAGACTTGCCATAGCAGCAGCTTTGCTTGGCAACCCTGATGTGCTTGTGTTTGATGAACCCACTAATGGACTTGATCCAGTTGGAATTGTTGAAATAAGAGAGTTGATAAAACAACTTGCCCAACAAGGAAAAACAATTATTATGGCGAGTCATTTATTGGATGAAGTTGAAAAAGTTTGCACACACGTTGCTATTATGAAACGTGGAAATTTAGTAGCTTGTGGCGATGTAAATGAAATAATAGCTAACGAAGAAATTGTTGAACTAAATGCTGTAAACAACGAACAACTTTATGGCATTTTAAGCAACTATAATCTTGTTAAAAAAATAACACAAGAAAAAAACTATGTAGAACTTGCTTTTACACAAGGTGATAGTAAACTTGATGATATTAATAAATATTGCTTTGAAAAAGGTATTGTTTTAAACCATCTTACCTATAAGCGTAAAAGCCTTGAAGTTAAATTTTTTGAACTTACTAATAACTAATATTTATAAACTAATTATATGAAATCTTTAATAAAAATTGAATGGCTTAAAATAAAAAAGTATCCTGTGTTTTGGTGGATGTTGGGTATAGTAGCTTTAACATATCCTGGTGTAAATTTTATGTTCTATAAAATTTTTCATTTCGAAAATTCTCATATGGAGAAAAATGAAGCTATGGCCACTAATTTGTTGAAAATGCTTATTGGCGATCCTTTTACTTTTCCTGAAGCTTGGCATTCTATTGCTTACTTATCTTCTGCTTTTGTTATGGTGCCTGCTATTCTTATTGTAATGTTAATTAACAATGAATATACATATAAAACAAATAGACAGAATATTATTGATGGTTTAAGTAGAAAGGATTTTATTTTGGCCAAACTAATTGATGTTGCATTAATTTCATTGGCAATAACAGTTGTTTATACTATAACAACTATATGCTTTGGTTTAGTTGCAGACTTTAGCTATGCTAGTAAAATGTATGAACAGTTGTACTATATCCCATTGTTTTTTATTCAAACATTTGCCCAACTTTCAATAGCCTTTTTGGCAGGTTTTTTTATTCGAAAATCTTTTTTGGCAATTGGTGCTTTTCTAATTTATTACGTCATTGTAGAAAATATGCTTATAGCTTTCTTAAAGTATTATCATATAGCAATTGATAAATATTTGCCTTTTGAAATATCAGATAGAATTATTCCACCACCTGCCTTTATTGGTAAATTTGGAGATAATGGTATAGAAAAATATCGAGCAACCTTAAATGCAATTCCTTTACATATTGCATTAACAATCATTTTAACAAGTGGCATTTGGTACTTATGTTTTAGGAATTATGCTAAAAGAGATTTGTAAAAAATTCTTTTTAAAATAATTTAATTTGGTTTGGCAAAATATTATAGCTTTTTCTATGATACTTGCACAAACCAAATTTCTCTATAGCTTGTCTGTGTTTTAAAGTACCATATCCTTTATTTTTTTTCCAATCATATTCAGTAAATCTTTTATCCAATTTTAGCATATATTCATCTCTATAAGTTTTAGCTAAAATACTTGCTGCTGCTATGTTTGCATACTTTCCATCTCCTTTAATTATACATTGGTGTGGTATATTTTTATAACTATAAAATCTATTGCCATCTATTGCTAAAAACTGTGGTGTAATTTTAAGTTTATCTATTGCTTTGTGCATTGCTTTAAAGCTTGCTTTCAAAATATTTATCTTATCAATCTCATTGTTATCAATTTTTGCTACAGCAAATGCTAGAGCATTTAGTTCAATAAAAATCCTCAATTCATTTCTATCTTTTTCTTTTACTTGCTTACTATCGTTTAATAAAACGTGATAAAAGTTTGTTGGTAAAATAACAGCTGCTGCAAATACTGGTCCTGCATAGCAACCACGTCCAGCTTCGTCGCAACCAGCTTCTATTAAAATATTTTGATATGTATTAATGAGCATTGATAAGTTAAATAATATTTTCTACAAATAAACTAATTAACCAATTAACCAATCAACTAACTTTATATTCTAAACTAAACAATATGTTACAGTGGCAAACAGGTAAAGTAGTTGAAATACTGCAAGCATCGCCAACTACAAAACGTTTTTTTGTTGCAGTAGATGATACCAATAATTTTGTTTTTGAACCTGGGCAATTTGTAACATTAGATTTACCAATTCACGAACAAAAAAATAAACGTTGGCGTAGTTATTCAATTGCTTCACATCCCAATGGAACTAATATTATTGAACTTGTAATTGTATTGCTTGAAGGAGGTGCAGGTACAACATATTTGTTTAATGAAGTAAATGTAGGTGATACACTAAACTTAAGAGGACCAGCTGGTGTTTTTATTTTGCCTAAAATTATGGAAAAAGATTTGTTTTTTATTTGCACTGGAACAGGTGTAGCACCTTTTAGAAGTATGATAAAACATATTCACAACAATAAAATTTCTCATCAAAATATTTATTTAGTTTTTGGATGTAGAACCAATAGCGATTGCTTGTATAAAGATGAATTTTTAGAACTGCAAAACAGCGTTTCAAATTTTACATATCTACCTTGCTTGTCTAGAGATGAAGACTGTCATCATTTTGCAAAAAAAGGGTATGTACATAATGCATATACTGATGTAATTAATGCTCACAAAGTAAACAATGAAAATAAGCCTGCACAATTTTACTTATGTGGTTGGAAAAATATGATTGATGAAGCTAAGCACAGAATTATTGAGCTTGGTTTTGATAAAAAAGATATTCATTTGGAACTTTACGGATAATTATAATTATTAATGCAAATACAAAATAAAATTTCGAAACACTTTACAATACTTGTTGTTATTGGTATTGCAGCAAATGCGTTAGGATTATTTAATGACA
>JAPLER010000207.1:0-4070 GCA_026391115.1 Bacteroidota bacterium
AAATAGTATCAGCATCTTCACAATCACTGCTTACTTTAAAGCCACTTTTTTTGCAAGTTGGTATGTAAGTAAAACCAGTTTGTGGTGCATTAAACCAACTGCTTGTTGGCAATAATCTAAAAATATTAAATAATAAGGGTGCTGCTGTGTTTAAGCCAATTAATCCTGCACGTCCTTCGCCTGTTGTATTGCCACACCAAACTACAACACAATATTTTGGTGTTAATCCAATAGCCCAAGCATCTCTAAAACCAAAGCTAGTACCTGTTTTCCAAGCTATTCGTTGCGATGATGAAAATAAATTCCATAGGCCTTCTTCACCAGGTCGCATTACTTCATTCATTGCATTAAATGTATGATAGATGGATGGATAATCAAATAACGGAACTTGGAATTTGGAATTTGCCGAATGGAAATTATTATTCCCAATTCCTAATTCCCAATACCTTGGGTAATACCAATCCTTGCTATTCCATTTACCTTTATTTTTTTGCTCGTGCAAATACATTCTTGCCATACTACTATACACACCTGCCAATTCAAAAGGCGTTATCTCACAACCTCCTAAAATTAAACTCATACCATAATGATCTGCTGGTTTATTTAATGTAGTAAAACCACAATTTTTTAATACATCATAAAATTTTTGATACTTAAATTGTTGCAATAGCTTAACTGCAGGAATATTTAAACTTCTTGCTAATGCTCTATTTGCTGGCACTGCCCCATCGAATCCTAAATCAAAATTTTGTGGTGTGTAGCCACCAAATTGTGTAGGAATGTCTGGTATTAATTGGCGTGGCAACAAACTTCCTTCACTTAACATTGAAGCATATAACAAAGGTTTTAAAGTGCTGCCTGGGCTTCGTGGACTTGTTAATACATCAACATAGCTTTCTGTTGTGCTGTCTTCTCTGTCATTTACATTGCCAACATAAGCCAATATATTTCCAGTTTCAATTTCAACAACCATCGCAGCTACATTTTTTATTTGGTTGCCACTTAATTGATGTTGATGTGCTTGAACTTGTTGTGTAACTTGTTGTTGCAAGTTAGCTTGTAAAGTTGTTTGAATTAAAGTAGTATTTTCATTATCATTCTTTTGCGATTGATAATCTTTTTTAAATTTTTCTAATAAGTGTGGGGCAAGCTGTGGCAAAGGTTTTGGCTCAAGTGGTAACGGTTCTATTTTGGCTAATTGACAAGTAGTAGAATCAATAGTTTTATTAGCAAAAAGCTTATCTAATAATTCATTTCTTTTGCGCAATAATTCATTTCTATTTTTTCCTGGATGTACTAAAGATGGGGCATTTGGTAATACTGCAAGTGCAGCCATTTCGCCCCAAGTTAATGAGTTAGGTTGTCGTCCATAATAACGCCAAGCAGCTGCATCTAAACCCACAACATTGCTACCAAAAGGAGCATTGCTTGCATATAAAGCTAATATAGTTTTCTTTTTGTAACTACATTCCAGCCTAACAGCCAATATCATTTCTTTTACTTTATTAAAAATGTTTCTGTTAGAATTTTGTTGTTGTAAACGCATTACTTGCATTGTTAAAGTGCTGCCACCACTAACAGTTTTTTTATTACTAAAATTTTGTTTAATGGCTCTGCCAATTGCCATTGGATCGATGCCTGGATGATAAAAAAATCTTTTGTCTTCAAACGTAGTAATGCACTTTTCAAACTTTTCTGGCACATTTGGATTGAAAGGAAAACGCCACTGACCATCGGCTGCAATAGTTGCATTTAAAAGGTTTCCATCTTTATCTGTTATAACAAAGCAAGTTGGGTTGTTAAATAATTTTGAGGGAAGCGACAACCAAAACCATAATAATAAAACCAAACTTAAACACCATTTTATTTTTTGTTTTTTGGTGAGATGGGTGAAATAGTATTTTAGTTTTTTTAGCAAGATTTGTTTAGTGTTTGGTGTTTTGTTAAATTGTTTGTTAGGTTAACAAAACTGCACAGAAATTCAACACAGAGGCACAGAGTTGACAGAGCAAAAAAAAATTTATTCGTGCACTTTTGGCTAAAATATTTAAAATAAATACTGATACACTTCGTGTACTTGTGCAAAAGGAACAATTTCTATTTTATAATTATTATTAGCGTAGCTTTTTTTGTTGTATTTGCTGATGATTATTTTTTCAAATCCTAACTTTTCAGCCTCTGCAATGCGTTGTTCAATTCTATTAACAGCACGTATTTCGCCATTTAAACCCACCTCGCCAGCAAAGCAAATCTTTTGGGGTAAAGGCACATCTTCGTAACTTGAAAGTAAAGAGCAAATAACAGCCAAATCAATTGAAGGATCTTCAACTTTTAAACCACCTGCAATATTTATAAAAACATCTTTAACACCAAAATGAAAGCCACCACGCTTTTCCAAAACAGCAAGTAATAATTGTAGTCTGCGTAAATCAAAACCACTAACTGTGCGTTGTGGTGTTCCATAGACACTTTGTGTAACTAGTGCTTGCACTTCAATTAATAAAGGACGCATTCCTTCAAGTGTAGCTGCAATGCTTGTACCACTTAAGTTTTCTTCTCTTTGGGTTATTAATATTTCGCTTGGATTAGCAACTTGTTTCATTCCTGCATTATCCATTTCGTAAATGCCAATTTCGTTGGTGCTGCCAAATCTGTTTTTTAAAGTACGTAAAATTCTATAGGCATAATGTCTATCACCTTCAAATTGTAAAACAGTATCAACAATATGTTCAAGTATTTTTGGACCAGCAATACTGCCATCTTTTGTAATATGTCCAATTAAAAAAACAGGTGTGTTGGTTTCTTTTGCAAAACGCTGAAACTCGCTGGTACATTCTCTAATTTGCGAAACACTACCAGCACTAGATTCTATTATACTGCTTTGTAAAGTTTGTATAGAATCTATAATGACTACCTGTGGTTTTACTTTTTTAATTTCCTTGAAAATACTGCTGGTATTGGTTTCTGTAAGTAAATAAAAATTTTCATTAGACGAATTTATTCTTTCTGCACGCATTTTTATTTGCTGTTCACTTTCTTCTCCACTTATATAAAGTACAGTAATATTTTTTAGTAATAAACCTATTTGTAAAAATAAAGTGCTTTTGCCAATACCCGGTTCTCCTGCAACTAAAACTATGCTACCTTGCACAATGCCACCACCTAAAACCCTGTTTAATTCTGCATCGGGTGTTACAATTCTTTTTTCATCTTTAGTTTGTACTTCATTCAGCTGAATGGCTTTATTGGTGCTTGTTTCAGCATTATAACCTTTCCAACTTTGTTCGTCTTTATCTTTTTCAATTACTTCTTCAACCAAAGTATTCCATTGATTACAACTACTACATTTTCCCTGCCACTTTGGACTCATATAACCACAATTGCTACAGAAATATGCTGTTTTAATTTTACTCATAAATATTGTTTATCGTTTGTGGTTTATTGTGTAGTGCAAAAATCGTAATTCTTAAATCGTAGTTAGCAAATATTTTTTGCCTTATTTGAGGTTGGGGCAAAATAAAAGAGCCAGCAAAAAGCCGACTCTTTTACTTACTAACCCATTAAATTCCTCGATAAAAGTAGGGAAATGGAAGTAAATGGCAAAATTTTATTTTGAGAATAGTGGGCTTTTGTGGGTGTCTCTAGGTTATTAAAACTTGTATTATGTTTCGTATTTGTTATATAATTCTTAAATAATTATTAAAAATGTTAAAATTATCATAAATTTACGCAGCGAAAGTTAAATTCGTATGGTCATAACAAATGATGGATGGTAATTATTATTAACTAAAACAAAAAAAACTATGAGAAAAAAACTCCTCCTTGGTTTATGTGCATTGTTTATGTATAGCATAACATTTGCCCAAACCACAGCAACTGGTAAAGTTGTAGATGACAAAGGGGCTGCCGTTTCGGGAGCTTCGGTGCAAGAAAAAGGAACTAAGAATGGCACTGTAACTAGTTCTGATGGATCCTATTCAATAAAGGTTAAAAGTGGAGCAACGCTTTTAATAAGTGCTGTTGGATATGAGTTAGTTCGTGTAACAGCTGGTAGTGGAGTTAAATCAGCA
>JAPLER010000207.1:4079-10336 GCA_026391115.1 Bacteroidota bacterium
AATCAGCACTTACTTCAGAATCCAAAACATTAACTGAAGTTGTTGTAACCGGTGTTGGTACTGCTACAAGTAAGAAAAAATTAGCAATTGAGGTTGCATCTATTAACACGAAAGATGCTGCAAAAAGTGCGATTGGCTCTGTAGAACAAGCTTTAATGGGTAAAGTAGCAGGTGCTCAAGTTCAATTTAACTCTGGAACTCCAGGAACTGGAGCTTCAATTATTCTAAGAGGATTGAATAGTCTTGGCGATTCATATCCACTTATTTTGTTAGATGGTGTTGAAATATCTGACTTAAATGGTGTAGATTTAGGAAATATAGAAAGAGTTGAGGTTGTAAAAGGTGCTGCTGCAGGTATGTTATATGGTGCTCAAGGTGGTAATGGTGTAGTACAAATTTTTACTAAAAAAGGCAGTGCGAATAAAAAGCCTGAGATTACTTTCACATCTCAATTTAGCTCAGGATCAATCATTAAAGGCAAAAATTCTGTTATAGCTCAAAAACATTCTTTTGAAACTGATGCAAATGGATTTATCACTTCTTCAGGTGCTAAATTGGCTGTAGATGCGAATGGCTCATGGGGTAATCCTGATTTTATGGATCCAACTGCAAATTATTTTGTGCAAAATAATAAATCTTACAAAGAAAAAGTATATGATCATTTAAGTCAGGCTTACTCTACAGCGACAACTTTTAACAACACTTTGAATGTAACGGGTGGAGGCGAAAAATCTGATTATTCTTTTACTTTGTCTAGGTACCAAGAAAAAAATGTATTAAATAATTCATATAACAGAACTAGTTTAGGTGCAAACATTGGATTTCAATTGGCAAAAGGATTAACATTTAGAAACTCAATGCAAACTATCTTTACAGGGGATGATTTATTGAGTGGAGATGCTGATGCAACAATTGGAGGAACATCTACTAATAGGTTTGCACTTTTTAATTCTTTTCCTTATATAGATTTTACATTTAAAGATCCTAGTGGAAATAGAGTAGTTAGTGCAAATGGAGGAGACAAAACTACAAAAAATCCACTTTCTGAACCAGATTGGAGAAATAGAGTTACTAATAGAATTCGAATTATTGAAAATGCCAATTTGAATTATAAAATAAACAAATTCATTGAATTAGATTACAAATATGGCATTGAATTTACAATGATGGATAGAAGTAACTCTTATAAAAATCAAACCACTGCTTTACAATCAAGTACTGCTTATTGGGGTCAAACTGTTAAAGGGTCAATTTACAATGAATCTGATAAAATAACTAGACAGAACTCTATTATATCTGCATTTATTAAAACAGATTTTGAAAAGGATTTTAAAATAAATTTTCCTCTAAAAACAGTTACTCAAATTTCATATGATTATAGAAAGAGAGAGCGAAGGAACTATTTTGCACAAGGCACTGAATTGCCATCTTTTCCACCGTATAATATTAACGTAGCTGCAAATAAAACTAGTGGTGATTTTTATGGAACTTTTGTTACTTATGGAATGTTGTTAAATCAAACATTCGATTACAAAGATTTACTAGGTGTATCTGTCGGATTCCGCTCTGATTATTCTTCTGCGTTTGGTTCAGGTAGCACACCATTTACTTTCCCTCGTGGTACAATTTATTTTAGACCAACCGAGTTAATTAAAATAAAGCCTATAAGTGAATGGAAAGTTCGTGCTGCTTACGGTGAGGCTGGTATTCAACCTGGCGATTACGATAGACAAACTACATTAAGTGTGCAACAACTTGGTAGTACTTCAACAATATACAATCCTTCTTCTTTAGCAAATCCTTCTTTAAAAATTCAACATGCTAAAGAATTAGAAATCGGTACTGATGTTACATTTCTAACCAAATCAAAAAAATGGTTTACATCATTAAATATGTCCTTTACATATTGGAAACATTCTACAGCTGATGCTATTCAACCTGCTTCATTACCTCTAACTTCAGGGGCCTCGCAAATCTTAGATAACTTAGCTAGTTTAGAATCTAAAGGCCTGGATTTAAGTTTAGATATGCGTGTATTGCAAACTAAAGATATATCTTGGGATTTTGGTGCAAGATTGGGAACAACTAGATCTACAGTGACTGCAATTGCTAATAACGCTGATATAGTTGATGGGTTATTTACAGTACGAGCTGGTCAAGACATTGGGCTATTTAGTTATATGGGACCTTTAACAAGTATAGATCAAGCTAATGGTGTTTCTAAAGTTCCATACATAGCTGCTGCAGATCAAGGTAAATATCAAGTGGTGAATGGTATGGTAGTTGATACCGCAACCAAACGTGTTTTTATGTCTGCACAAGCAGATGCAAAAAATGTAGGTAGTGCTTATCCAAATTTTACAGCTTCATTTACTAATACCTTTACGTATAAAAATATGTTAACCCTTTCATTCCAGTTTGACTGGTATCAAGGCAATAAAATTTATAACACTACCCGTCAATGGTTGTATAGAGATAGATTATCTGCTGATTATGATAAAGCTGTAACTATTAATGGCAACACTGGAGCATATGTTAGTTACTACAATAGTCTTTACAATAGTGTGTCTCCATCAACTTGGTTTGTTGAAGACGGCTCTTTTTTAAGATTAAGAGATATTTCATTAACATATAACCTTCCTTCAAGTATTAAGTTTTTGAAAAACTCTAGTATTACAGTCTCTGGTAGAAATTTAATGACAATTACAAATTACTCAGGGTTAGACCCAGAAGCTACAACAACATCTGATGCACAAGGTAATTCATCAGCATCAAAATATGTAGGAGCTATAAAAGGTGCAGATTACTTTGCTGTACCAAATTTAAAATCAGTACAAGTAAGTATGAGAATTGGATTTTAATAAAAACTAAATAATAATATATGAAAAAAATAACTTTAATGCTTTTTGCTTTACTTACCATTTCAATATGGAGTTGCAAAAAAAGTGAATTGGATCAAGTAAATCCAAATGAACCAACTGCAAGTGGCTCACTTAGTTCTGAAGCTGGGATGACTGCATATGGTGCTGGTATGTTGGGGCGTACAATTTTTGATGTGCCTAATGCTGGCAATACTAACATTTTGCATATTGCATTAACTAATCACTCAATAATGGGTGATGAAATGTTTTTGCCTTATGGAAACTATGGATTTAGATGGGTAAATCAAGTTTACCAAATTACTTTGCCTAGTGGTACCGTAAGTACTAATCCTTTTGGCGTTACTCAGCAAACTTCTTTACAAGGGTTTAATAGCCGAGGAGCTGGTGATAGAAATGCTTTTATGTACGAATGGACTATTAATTATTTTTTTATTCAGCAGTCTAATCAAATGCTTGCTTCATTAAAAAATGGTATTGCATATACAGGTGATGCTGTTACTAAAAAAGCCACTTTTGAAGCTTGGGCTTATTGGTGGAAAGCATATGCATATTCAAGAATTGGTTCTATGTATTTAGCAGGTATAATCACAGACAATCCTAATGGTAGTACTAACGGAACCTTTGTAGATCATAATGCTATTATTGTTGAAGCAAACAAGCAATTTGATAATTGCTTAGCGGCTTTAGCTAAGATTAACGTTGCGAATATTAATGAATACAATACTTTAATGAAATCATTAGTATTATCATTTAATGAAAATACTAACGTTGTATCTCCTGATATGTGGAAACGTCAGATAAATTCTTACAAAGCAAGAAATTTGATGGTAAATAAAAAAACAAAAGATATGACAGCTGGTGATTGGAACCAAATTATTGCACTTTGTAATGATGGTGTAAAATCAACAGATAACATCTTCAACTTTGGAATGACTAGCGATGGAAATAATGATTTAAGTAATTCTTGGATGCACCCATTTGCTTTTACTGGTCCTAATACACAATGGACATTTGTAAGTGAGCGTCTAGTTCAAGATTTTAAATCTGGCGATGCTAGATTTACAAAAGGTATACTGCAATTACCAAATGCTCCAGCAACAGACCCAACATATGATTTAAGTGCATTTGCAAATATTCGTAGTCGTGGTTTGCAATTTGGTACTAGATGGGCAGCCACACCTATAGAAAATGGTGGATTATATGCTACTGGATCTGCAAATAAAGGATTAGTCCCTTTTGCTTGTTCTTACGAAGAAAATGCACTAATGCTTGCTGAAGCAAAAATAAATACAGGACTAATTGAAGATGGTTTAGCTTACATTGATGCTGTAAGAAATTCTCAAAATGCAGGATTAGCTGCAGTTGTAGGAACTGGTTTGAACTTAACAGATGCTAAAGAAGAATTAAGAAAAGAAAGAAGAATTGGTTTATTCTTGAAAGGCGTAGCATTTTATGATGCAAGAAGATGGGGTATAACTGCTCCTGTTTCTGCTGGCGGTGGTAGACCGAATGCTACAGTTTTTGTGCCTGCAAGTTTGCTAGGAACTCCAACTCCAGAAGCTCGTCCTTGCTTAATGAATTACAGCTATATGGATTACTGGGATGTACCTCAAAATGAATTAGATTTCAATGCTCCTGCTAGCGGAAGTGCTACTGTAACAAACCCTAAGTAATATACTTAATTGTTTTTAAAATGATACGTTTATTATAAAAAAACGCTGCCAATTGGCAGCGTTTTTTATTTAATAAAGTCGAATCTTCACCATAATTCATTTATAGAATTATATTTGTTTCAATTTATAATAAATGAGAAACAAACTCTTTTTTTGGGCTTTGTGTTTTGTGGTTTGCAAAGCTGCAAATGCACAAACGGTTTATTGGCAACAGCAGGTTAATTATAACATTAATGTAACCCTTAATGATAAAGACCATACACTTGATGCTTTTGAAAAGCTGACTTACACCAACAATTCTCCTGATACACTAAAATACATTTGGTTTCATATATGGATGAATGCCTACAAAAATGATAAGACTGCATTTAGCGAACAATTGCTTGTCAATGGCAGAACCGATTTTTATTTTAGTGATGAAAAGGATAGGGGCTATACTTCAAAATTAGATTTTAAGGTAGATGATATAGCTGCAAAAATAGAGCCTCACCCCGAACATATAGATATTGTAAAACTATTGCTACCAAAGGCTTTACCACCACATTTAACTATTACAATAGAAACGCCTTTTCGTACACAACTTCCTTATAATTTTTCAAGAGGTGGTCATATTTTGCATGATTATCAATTAACACAATGGTATCCAAAACCTGCTGTGTACGATAAATATGGTTGGCACGAAATGCCCTATTTGGATCAAGGAGAATTTTATAGCGAGTTTGGTAGTTTTGAGGTGAATATAACCTTGCCTGAAAATTATTTAGTTGCTGCAACTGGAGAATTGCAAACAGAAGATGAATTAAAAAAATTGAAAGCATTAGGTAAAACAAAGTGCGACAAGCAACCCAATTATTTAATTGAAGATGAAGAGGAGCAAGTGAACACTTTTATGGCTGCAAGACCCAGAAAAAAAACAACTGAAGTAAAAGAAATTAAAAAAATATATAAAACTAAAACACTTGTTTTTAAACAAGATAATGTACACGATTTTGCTTGGTTTGCCAGCCCAAACTTTTTGATACAATACGACACTATGCGACTTGCAAATAAAACTGTTGATTGTTTTAGCTTCTATAGCAAAAAAAGAGAAAGAAAATCAGCTAGTAATATATATGCTATAAAATCAATTTTAAAAAAATATAGCAACTTGGTTGGTGTATATCCTTACAACACTGCAACAGTAGTTGTTGGTAAGCAAAATAATAATGATGGAATGGAGTATCCTACCATTACTTACATTAATATAAAAGATAGTAGTTATGAAATGCAATCTACTATTAGTCACGAACTAGGTCATAATTGGTTCTATGGTATTTTGGGAAGTAATGAACGTACACACCCTTGGATGGATGAAGGAATGAATACTTATTATGATGAACGAAAATGGAATGAAAATAAAATTACAGACCCTAAAGTATTAGCTTCAATGAAACATAAGCCTAGAAAGGAGTTTAATGGTATGAATATGGCATTCAATACAATGATAAATATTCATAAAAACTATCCTATAGATACTGCTGCTATTGCTTACGACAAAGAAATGTACGGCTTATTTGTATATGAAAAAGCAGCTTATTGGATGAAGGAATTGGAAGCTATGCTAGGGAGAAATGTTTTTGATAGCATAATGAAAACTTACTACGAGCAATGGAAATTTAAGCACCCATATCCACAAGACTTTAAAGCTGTAGTTGAGCAAGTA
>JAPLER010000107.1:0-2042 GCA_026391115.1 Bacteroidota bacterium
ATTAGAGACAAGGCTGAGCAAGTTATTCGTAAGCGTTTAACTGAATTCAAAATCTTGAAAAGAGAGAAAAAAGGAATGCTAATTGGCGTTTTAGGTTGTATGGCAGAACGTTTAAAAGCTAAACTTTTAGAAGAAGAAAAATTGGTTGATTTAGTTGTGGGGCCAGATGCTTACAGAAGTTTACCCAATTTGATTGAAGAAGCAGAAACAGGACAAAAAGGTGTGAATGTTTTATTGAGCAGAGATGAAACTTATGGCGATATTTCTCCTGTTCGTTTAAACAGCAATGGTGTTACAGCATTTGTGAGCATTACACGTGGTTGTAACAATATGTGCAGCTTTTGTGTAGTGCCTTTTACACGTGGCAGAGAAAGAAGCAGAGAGGCAGAAAGTATTGTTGCAGAAGCACAAGACTTGTTTAATAAAGGCTATAAAGAAGTAACATTATTGGGTCAAAATGTAGATAGTTATTTTTTTGAAAATGAAGCAGAAGCTTTCAGTCAACATCATAATAAAAATGGAGTGACATTTGCCCAACTACTAGATAAGGTAGCATTAATTTCTCCAGAATTAAGAGTACGTTTTAGTACATCACATCCAAAAGATATTACAGATGAAGTATTGTTTACAATGAAAAAGTATGACAACATTTGTAAGTGTATTCATTTGCCTGTACAAAGTGGAAACACAAGAGTGTTAGAATTGATGAACAGAACTTATACAAGAGAATGGTATATTTCTAAGATAGATAGAATAAAAGAAATAATGCCAGAATGTAGTATTACCAGTGATTTTATTGCTGGCTTCTGTACAGAAACTGAGGAAGAACATAAAGACACATTAAGCATTATGGAGTATAGCAGATTTGATTATGCATATATGTATTACTATAGTGAAAGACCAGGAACTTTGGCAGAAAGAAAATACGAAGATGATATTCCTGAAGATGTGAAGAAAAGAAGATTGCAAGAAATTATTGATGTGCAAAGTAGATTGAGTAGAGAAAATAACCAGCACGATTTAGGCAAAATCTATCAAGTTTTAATTGAAGCAGAAAGCAAGAAAGATACTAATGATTGGAAAGGAAGAAATACGCATAACAAAGTATTGGTTTTTGCAAAAGAAAATTATAATTATAAAGAAGGAGATTATGTTTTTGTGAAAGTGAATAGAGTAACACAAGGAACATTGCTGGGAGAGATTGTAAACTAGTTTTATGAAAATTATTTTTTTAAGTTTAATATTACTATTAGTTAATAATTTATTGTTTGCTCAAACAGACACTATCAAGACAAATAGTTGGGAATCATACTTTAACACATATAATAAACTTAATGAAAACTATAATTATGTTTATTATTACAATACGAAAGGAGGAGTGAAAATAAAATCCTATACCTATTTTAAATGTAACAATGAATTTGTTTTGACTTACAAAAATTTCAATGACTCATCGTTTAATTTTTTGAAATTTAAGAATGACACTTTATTTGATTATTTAGAAAAAAATTTTCACATATTAAAAAAATTTTACAGAAAATTCAAACCCGAAAATTTTAGAAAGGAATACGATAATATAAACTACAATATGATTCAAATAGGAATAAAGTATAAAGACTTGCATTTTAATCATTTTCAGCCAATATCTGATTTAGAATTAAGTGAAATGCCAATGCAAGATGCATACACAAGAGGGCAACTAATTATTAATGAATTAGCTATTTTTTTTGAAAAACAATTCACAAATTAAAAATTTAATGGCAGACATACAATCAATAAAAAACAGATTTAATATAATAGGCAATTCGCCAGCATTAAACCACGCTTTAGATACTGCAGTGCAAGTTGCTGCTACAGATTTAACAGTTTTAATTAATGGAGAAAGTGGAGTTGGTAAAGAAGCTTTTAGTCAAATCATTCACGCGTTATCCACTCGCAAGCACAATCCATTTATTGCTGTAAACTGTGGTGCTATTCCAGAAGGCACAATAGATAGCGAATTATTTGGTCACGAAAAAGGAAGTTTTACAGGGGCTGTTGAT
>JAPLER010000107.1:2105-27202 GCA_026391115.1 Bacteroidota bacterium
TGGATGAAATAGGAGAACTTCCACTTGGTACACAAGCACGTTTATTAAGAGTTTTAGAAAGTGGAGAATACATTAGAGTTGGTAGTAGTAAAGTACAAAAAACAGATGTAAGAGTCATCGCAGCAACTAATAGAGAGTTGCTTGAATATGCACATAAAGGCAAGTTTAGAGAAGATTTATATTATCGTTTAAGTACAGTGCCTATAAGGGTTCCCGCACTTAGGGATCGAAAAGAAGATATTAATTTGTTGTTTAGAAAATTTGTTGTTGACTTCAGTGAGAGATATAAAACAACTGCAGTTCAATTAGATAATAGTGCAAGAGAATTGTTAACCAATTACCCTTTCCCTGGCAATATTCGTGAACTTAAAAATTTAGCCGAACAAGTATCTGTATTAAGTCATTCCAATATTATTAATGTAGATGAATTAAGAAAATTTTTGCCAGAAAAAAACTTCTCTCGTTTGCCAGCATTAGCATCTCAGCAAAATCAAAGTAGCGAGTTTGCTAATGAAAGAGAAATATTGTACAAGCTTTTTTTTGATATGAAAAAAGATGTTACAGAACTAAAGAAAATGTTTTTAGAAATACTGCAAAACCCTGCATTGGCAGGTAGTGCAGCTAATTACACCAAAGAAAGTTTAATGCAGGATTTTCCTATTTTGGCAAATCAAGAGTTTCAACAAAATAGCAATATTGCACAAACACAAATTATACCATCATTCTCCAATCAAAATGCACAACCTGTTATTTTAAATAACGATAATATTCATCATCACGAAGAAGTAGAAGAGTCTTTAAACATAATGGATAAAGAAAAGGAACTAATTGTTAAAGCATTAAAAAAACACAAAGGCAGAAGAAAAGATGCTAGTGCTGATTTGGGTATTAGCGAAAGAACTTTATATAGAAAGTTGAAAGAATACGATATAGAAGAATAATGTTGTTATGATAATTCTTATAAAACAAAGAGCCTTAAATATTATTTAAGGCTCTTTGTTTATCGTATCTTATTGTAAAGTTTAATCTTTATACTTTTTTACTATCACACAAGCATTATGACCACCAAAACCAAATGTATTACTTAATGCTGCATTTACAGTTCTGTGTTGTGCCTTATTAAATGTAAAATTCAACTTAGAATCTAGTTCAGGATCATCAGTAAAATGATTAATTGTTGGAGGAATGATATCATGAATAACAGCTTTAATACAAGCAATAGCTTCAATTACACCAGCAGCACCCAAGCAATGTCCTGTCATACTTTTTGTAGCACTAATGTTTAATTTATAAGCGTGTTCTCCAAATACCTGAGTAATGGCTTTAACTTCAGCACCATCACCAATTGGCGTAGAAGTACCGTGTGTGTTGATGTAGTCAATTTCTTCAGGTTGCATACCAGCTTCTTTTAATGCTGCAAGCATTACATGCTTTGCACCAAGCCCTTCAGGATGAGGAGCAGTAATATGATGTGCATCTGCAGTAGCACCACAACCCATTATTTCACAATAAATTTTTGCACCACGTGCTTTTGCATGTTCTAAATCTTCAAGCACCAATAAACCACCAGCTTCTCCCATTACAAATCCATCTCTGTCTTTATCCATCGTCATTTCTTTCACTCATTGCTTTCATTGCATTAAAACCACCAATACCAGCTTCGCTAATAACAGCTTCGCTACCTCCAGCTAGTATGATATCACTTTTTCCTAATCTTATCATATCAAATGCAACCCCAATAGCATTGGTGCTACTAGCACAAGCACTTACCACTGCAAAATTGGGCCCACGCAAGTTGTGACGCATACTGATGTGTCCAGCAGCAATATCCAATATCATTTTTGGAATAAAGAAAGGATTAAAACGAGGTGTACCATCGCCTTTTTGAAACTCTTGCACTTCGTGTTGAAAAGTAGTTAAACCGCCAATACCACTTGCAAATACAACGCCCACTCTGTCTGGGTTTACAGTATCTCTATGTAATCCAGCATCAGCCATTGCTTGGTCACTTACTGCAACTGCAAATTGAGCAAAACGGTCTAATTTCCTTGCTTCTTTTTTATCAAGATAAGTATGTGGGTCAAAGTTTTTAACCTCACAAGCAAATTGTGTTTTAAATTTAGACGCATCAAATAATGTTATAGGTCCAGCACCCGAAACGCCATTAATTAATCCATCCCAATATTCATCTAAGTTATTACCTATAGGTGTTAATGTACCAATACCAGTAACTACAACTCGTTTTAATTGCATAAGGCAGCGTTTATATAAAAATTTGTATTTATTAACAAAAATATAGGAGAAGACACTATAAAAAAATAGTTAGCCAAAGTTTTTATAAAATAAGAATCCGCCAAGTTGATAACATTATGTTTCAATTTGGCGGATTAAAATTATTCCATTAAGAGTGGATTCTTACTTAGCGTGTTCTTCTAAATAAGCAACAGCTTGACCTACTGTAGTAATAGTTTCTGCTTGCTCATCTGGAATAGAAGTATTGAATTCTTTTTCAAACTCCATAATTAATTCAACAGTGTCTAATGAATCTGCACCTAAATCGTTAGTAAAAGAAGCTTCTGTAGTTACTTCACTTTCATCAACTCCTAATTTATCAACGATAATTTTTTTCACTCTTGTAGCGATGTCTGACATTTTTAAATGTTTTAGTTACACGGCAAAAATATAGTTTTTGGCAAATAAGCAAATGTTTTTTTGAATTGTGCAAAAACAGTTAATATCTCAACTGTGTATTCAACAACATTTATATGGCTATTATAGTAAGCGTTTGAACGTTTAAATGTTGCTGATAATGCTCAATAAAACCCTGTTTACTTTTTAAGCAAATATTCTATTATTGTTAATGTAATCCACTTTACTAGCATAGCTTTGCTTTATGAACCAACAAATTTTTGCTTCCATCATTACTATTGGCGATGAGTTATTAATAGGTCAGGTAATAGATACCAATAGTGCATTTATAGCACAACAACTCAATAAAATTGGTATAACCGTTAAGCATAGACTAGCAGTAGGAGATAATGAAACAGATATTTTAAATGCATTAGATGCTGAAAGCAAGTTGTCAGAAATTATTATTATTACTGGTGGTTTAGGACCTACAGCAGATGATATCACCAAGCCATTGTTGTGCAAATATTTTGGTGGAAAAATGATGATGCACGAAGACACATTAAATTACCTGAAAGATTTATTTGCCAATGTGTTAAAACTGCACCGGGTATGATGTTTGAAAAAAATGGTGTGTTGTTTTTTGCCTTGCCAGGCGTGCCACACGAAATGAAATGGATAACTGAAAACCACATTATTGCTATTTTACAAAACAAATACAACAATAATTTCATTGAACATAGAACACTGTTAACGGCTGGTGTTGGCGAAAGTTTTTTAGCAGAAACATTAATTGACTTTGAGAACAATTTACCACAACATATTAAACTGGCTTACTTGCCAAATTATGGAATGGTAAGGCTAAGACTAACAGGAAACTCCAATGCAAAAGAACAACTTGTAGCAGAAATTAATAAGCAATTTGCACAACTAAAAGCATTGGTAAATGAAGTAATGATTTGTGATGAAGATGCACCTTTAGAAGTAATTGTTGGTAATCTTTTAAACCAAAATAATAAAACCATTGCAACAGCTGAAAGCTGTACTGGTGGCTATATTGCACATTTATTAACCAGTGTTGCAGGCTCCTCTAGTTATTATGAAGGTAGTGTGGTAAGTTATTCTTATGCTGCAAAAACAAATGTGTTAAAAGTGAACAATAAAACCCTTGAAACCTATGGTGCAGTAAGCGAGCAAACCGTAACCGAAATGGCAAAAGGTATTTTAGAAGTAATGCATACAGATTATGCTATTGCAGTAAGTGGTATTATGGGTCCAGGTGGAGAAACAAATGATAAGCCAGTTGGCACAGTTTGGATGGCTGTTGCAAGTAAAAATAAGATTGTTACCAAGCAAATGCGTTTTAGATTTAATAGAAAAAAGAACATTGAATTAACAGCCGCTAACGCACTTCTTTTGATACGTGAATTAATTGTGGATAAACATTAGACAACAGTTACACTTTCACTGTTATTTTTGATTATCAAAATTAAACAAGTTATTGACGTTCTTGCTGCTTATTACCATTTTCTTAAGTATTGCTTGATGAGAAATAGTTTGTCTAGATAAAATATTAACTACATTAAATTAAATAATTAATATGGCAATTTCTGAATTAGTTATGCCCAAAATGGGAGAGAGTATAATGGAAGCAACCATTTTACGTTGGCACAAAAAGGTTGGTGATTTTGTTAAAATGGATGAAACGCTTTTAGACATTGCAACAGATAAAGTAGATAGCGAAGTACCTTCTACAGCTCAGGGAATAATTACAGAATTGCTATACTCAGTAAATGATGTAGTACCTGTAGGTGCTGTGTTATGTAAAATAGAAACAGAAGTACATGCTGCTGTTGCAACGCCTGCTCCTGTTGTATTTGAGCCAGCTGCAGTAGTCGAGCATATTGCAGAGCCAGTTGCTTTTGCCACACCAGAACCTGTGTATCACGAACCAGTTTTTGCAGCACCGCCACCCCCTCCTCAAGAGTTTATTCCTTTTGTTCCACCAAGTAACGAGCCTGTTGTTATTAGCAACAATCGTTTCTTTTCTCCATTAGTTTTAAACATTGCCAATAGCGAAGGTTTAAGCTTAAGCGAGTTAGAAAGAATTCCAGGAACAGGAGCTGATGGCAGAGTATCTAAAAAAGATGTCTTACAATATATAGCTGACAAACGTGCTGGTAAAGTGCCTGTGTTTAATCCAACACCTGCTGCACAACCTCAACAATATTATACAGCACCTTCAACGCCCGTGTTTCCTGTATCTGTACCCCAACAAGAACAAGCCCCAATTGAAAACACATTATCCGTAGCTGTTGAAGAAAATAAAGCTGAAGAAATTGTTCATCACAAACAAGACATTGGATTTTACCCTATTGCCGAAACACCAATAGTAGAAGAATTTATTCCACCAAGTGTAGAAAATAAAATGGAAGAGCCTGTGGTTGTAGAAGAGGCACCAGCTGTTGTAGAAGAAGCACCAGTGGTTATAGCTGCACCTGTAACACCAGCAACAAAAGTAGTTGCAGAACCTCCTGCATTTGACGCATCTAAATATAAAAATGCAGAAATTGTTGAAATGGATAGAATGCGTAAGTTGATTGCTAAACATATGGTAGATAGCAAAGCAACCAGCCCACATGTTACAAGTTTTACAGAAGCTGATGTTACTAATATGGTAACTTGGAGAAGTAAAATTAAAGGAGAATTTGAAAAAAGAGAAGGAATGAAAATCACATTTACACCAATGTTTATTGAGTGTATTTTAAAAGTGATGAAACATTATCCAATTATCAACAGTAGCGTTGTTGGCGATAAAATAATAATGAAAAGAGATTTTAATATTGGTATGGCAACAGCATTACCTAGTGGCAACTTAATTGTGCCGGTAATTAAAAACGCTGCCGATATGAATTTCATTAACTTAACAAGAAGTGTAAATACATTGGCAGATAATGCACGTCAAGGCAAGTTAAGCCCAGATGATGTAATGGATGGTACATTTACATTTACCAATGTAGGTACATTTGGTAGCTTAATGGGCACACCTATTATCAATCAACCTCAAGTTGCAATATTGGCTGTTGGAGAAATTAAAAAACGCCCAGTTGTGGTAGAAACAGATAAAGGAGATTTTATTGGTATCAGACATATGATGTATTTATCACTAAGCTATGATCATAGAATTATTGATGGTAGCATTGGTGCTAGTTTCTTAAGTGATATTGCAAAAGAATTAGAAGCTTGGGATGTTAATCGTCAATTAAAATATGTAGTAAAAGAATGGTATGTAGAATAATATAGTATTCTTTCAACAAGTTTATAAAAGGAATGGTTAATGACTAAAAGTTATTTTATCATTCCTTTTATCGTTTCTACAATACTATCAATATTTTGCTGTTGCATACAGTTAAAGTGTTTTTTGGGACACTTATTGTAACCAATTTTAGTACAAGGTCTGCACTTTAAGTTTTCTACCTGAAACATAGCATTAGGAGCTTGCATTGTGCCATAGTAAGGCGTCATTCCAAATGAAGGAACAGTATTGCCCCAAATTGAAATAATGGGTTTTTTAAATGCAGCTGCTATGTGCATTAAACCAGTATCGTTTGTAATAATTAATTTGGCTTTGCGAACCAAATCTGCACTTTCGTTTAAACTAAATTTGCCACAGGCATTATATGTGCCACCACTATCAATGGCTGCAATTTCATCACCCATTGCCTGGTCTTCTTTACCACCCATTAAAATTACTGGATAGTTTATTTTGGCAACCAACTCTTTCAATTTATTTAGTGGTAGTTTTTTGGTATTGTGTGCAGCACCTATAACTATACCTATATAGCCAAATAAGTGAGATGATGGAATATCGCTTTGTTTTATTTCATCTACCTCGGGTATAAAATAATCTAAACCTTTGCCATCGTTGGTTACATTAAAAGATGTAATAGTTTCAAAGTACCTGTCAACAATATGTTTGTTGGGTAGCATATTTATTTTTAATGCAGTCAGCATCCATTTTTGAACATTGATTTTATTAAAAGAAAATGCTTTTACATTTTTAAACATTCCTTTTAATCTCATTGTTCTGGCATTGTGGTGCAGGTCAATAATATAATCGTAATTAAATGTTTTAAGTTCACGCATCATTATATCCCAATCACCATCATATTCAATTACTTTATCTATGTAAGGGTTATTTTTTACAATGCCTGCATATTCCTTTTTGGTAACATAATGAATTTTACAGCCAGCTACCTGATTTTTTAAACAACGAACAACAGGGGTTGTTAATACTATATCACCAATAGACGAAAACCTGATGATAAGAAAAGTTAAAATAGATGAATTTTTGGTGATTGAAGTAATATTGTTGTTCATAATGTATTGCAAACTAAGTGAAAAAATATGTAACACATTATTTGTGTGTTAATATGTATAGAATATTTCAGTTGGTGTGGTAAATATATATCTATCAAAGAAAGAGTATAGAGGTTAAACTAATATAATTGGAAATTTCGCAACAACAACATTTATTGCACGACCAATGTCGACCATTCTTAGAATTACAAACTTGAAAGGTGGAAAATATTTTGTACAAATGAAAACTTGTGGACTTGATGGACAAGTAGAATTTGATTTGACAACGAACAAGTGAGAAAAAAAGTTACGCCTAACATATGGTTAGATTTGACACTATTGGGGCAAGAGGTTATAAATTTGGCTTATGAATAAAACATCAGCATCCCGAACGTTCGGGATTGCAATCATCAACTTCAGTTTCACAAAAACGCCAAAGACTTTGCGTTGTGCTTTGATTCGTTCATATTAACCTAGCAAGACAGTAAGGGTTAAAAAATTTGTTTTACTTCTGAACAGTTTTTGATAGCCGTTTCTTCTTTCTGTAATAATCCATAGAAAAATTACCACTGTTTTTTACAAACAAAAAAATAAGCAGCATCAGCAAAAATGCAGAACCTATAATTTCCCAAGTTCCCAAAAAGGAATTAGGCGGTTGTATATAATACATTTCAGCTAAAATAGCAGGTATTTGTAATATTATTACTATTCGGGTAATTAATCCAAGAATTATAAAAGTACCCCCAAATAAGTGGACAAAACCAATGACTGTGATAAGAAATTCTGAAATGGAATAACTCATAACCTGCCTAAATAATTCTTCTAATTGTGCAGTATGACTTATAATATGTATTCCATCTAAAATTAAGAATATCCCCGTAACTATTCTAATTATCAATTCTAAATAATTTATGCCGTTTAATTGGCTAATGTTTTGCTCGGTAGGCTGGTGTAATGATTTCATTTGGAAGCGTATTTATTTAGTCTTTTTTGTAAGATTAATCATCCTTTTCTTTTTCGCCATTTTGTATTTGGGTGGGACTAGCAGAATTAATTTCAGTATGCCTGATTTTTCCACCTAGGTAGCCTGTCCATACAACTAATCCAAAGCTTATTAAGGAAATGAAGAAAGTTGTAATAGCTATCGTTCTTGACAAAGTAGATTTTCTTAATGAAAGAAAAAGACCAATTAATACAACCACTCCCAAAATGCTAAGCGACACTAATGCATACATTGCAAAATCACTATGCTGTTCAATTATATTCTTAGAGATGCCAGGAATTTTTTCAACTGTTTCTTCAGCCCCTTCGCCTGTGAAATATGCAATTACAGCACCGATAGAAGATATAATCAACAGATAGTATGCTGCAATTTTTGTTTGATTACTTTTTGTCCAAATACCATATGCTAAAACAAGACCACCTAAGATTGACCCAAAAATGGGAAGGTGTGTTATTAATAAATGTATATGTGTTTGATTCATAATTAGCGATGTTGAAATACAATAAATTTTTCTCTATCAGTTAATGAAAAGTCACAATGTTTTGGTGCGGTATTGCTGTATGTATTTCCACAAACAGGGCAAACAAAATATTTTGAAGGCAAACTGTTTAATGCATTAGAGTTGATATCACCCAGAGCCACTTCAAAAAATATTTTATGTTTTTTCTCTGTTTTCATTGCATAAGTAAGACTTAAAAAAGCAATTTGGTTATTAGCTATTTCAGCGGTTTTTAGAAAATCAGGATACATTGTTTTTGCTTCATAGGCTTCGCCCTTTATATCGTCATATAAGTTCTCTTTCGTAGTTTTTACTTTGTATTCAGGGATTATAGTAGGAACTGTGGAACCTGCATCTTCAATGACAACTTTATGATTTGTAGCATGAATATTTTCTGCTGCACAAACGGCATTATAAAGTAAAGCAATATTGTGATATCCCTCTGCTTCAGCTTTATTAGAAAATGCTTCATACTTTGCAGCAGCAGTCCTTTCTCCTTTATAAGCTGATTGCATATTTTCAATAGTCATTTTTTCTGCATCCATATGTTGTTTTGTTGTCGTTTTTATTTCTGCATTTTTATTATTGCATGAGTAAATAAAAATACAATTTATTAATGCTAAGTGTAGGTAAAACACATTAAGTAATCTTTTCATAAATTTAAATCTTGAGATGAAATATTGTACAAAGTTGATTGCAACAACCCACTTGTGTATTACACAATTAGTTTAAATAATTGTAAGATTCACACATATGAATTTGCTTTATGATTTATATTTATTAATGTAATTTAGCTAATGGGTGAGATAGACCTTTGAAATTTTTTAGGAAATATTTAACACTTTTGGGTGCTATAAAAAACAGTAAAAACAACCAACAAACTGTTGTTTTAGATTTCTACTGTGGTAGAATTACCAAGCAAGTGGTTGGAGGAGGTTTCTACTGAAAAAAATGTGGGGTAGTTTAGTTTTCGCGTGACAATGTGTATTTGGTTCAAATAAATAACAAACGGACAATGAGAAAAGTTGGGTTATATTTATTTAAAGACATACGTTAAAATTGGTTATTATCAATTTTATCAAAAGCATCTATCATAAACAAAGCTGTTTCTGCAAACTCTTTTCCTTTGTTCATTTCTTGTATAGAAGCCCTTTCATAAGCTAGCTCTTCATTTTGGACGGTAAGTATACCAAACACAATTGGTGTAAGGGTTTGACAAGATAAATTACTGATACCATTTGTTACATATTGGCAAACGTATTCATAATGATCTGTATCGCCTTTAATAATTGCACCTATTGTAATAATGGCTTTATATTGTTCGGTAGCAATTAATTTTTTTGAATAAACAACAATTTCAACAGCACCAGGACATTCAAATACCTTGAATGGAATGTTTTTTTCTATCAAATATTTTGTGCAACCATCCTGCAACAAATCTGTAATTGGTTTATTAAATTGAGCTTTAATTATTGCAATCATTTAGTCTAAAATTATGTTATGATGAGCTAAATCTATTTTTTCTTTCAGGTACTTTTTATTGTGTGAATTGCTTGACAAAGCTACTTGAATTTGTTGAAAAGTAAACCCAGCATATTTTAGTGCAGTAACTTTTTTAGGGTTATTTGTTATTAAATCAAATGCTTCTATTCCTAATTTTTTTAATATCCAAATTGCATCCTGATATTCTCTAGCATCTGCTGGTAATCCTAAATGTTCATTGGCTTCAAAAGTGTTAAAGCCCCGCTCTTGTAAGTTGTAAGCAGCAATTTTATTTCCAATGCCAATGCCCCGCCCTTCGTGATTTTTCATATAAATTACAAATCCATTTCCATTGGCTTCAATCATTTTTAAAGCACTTTGCAATTGATTTTGACAATCGCATTTCAAACTTCCAAAAGCATCACCAGTAAGGCATTCACTATGAACTCTAACAATGGGTTTATTAGCTGGCATAGTATTTTTTTCTATTACAACGTGTTCCACTTGTGTTAGTACATTCTTAAAAACACGGATATCAAAATTGCCAAATTGTGTTGGCAGCTTTGCAACTGAGACTTGCTCAATAAAGTTTTCTGTTTTTTTTCTATATTCAATAATTTGTTGAATAGAAATTACTTTTAACAGATGCTTCTTTGCAAAATATTTAATTCCATCTCTTCGCATCATATCACCATCTTCTTGCATTATTTCACAAATAATTGCAGCGGGGTATTGATTAGTTATTTTACATAGATCAACACCAGCTTCTGTATGTCCAGCTCTAATTAAAACACCATTTTCTTTAGCTACAACAGGAAACAAATGCCCAGGTTTTATAAAATCATAAGACTTTGATGCTTTGTCTGTAATAAGTTTTGCTGTGATGGCTCTTTCTTTTGCAGAGATGCCAGTTGTAATTCCAAATTGATGACTGGCATCAATAGAATCATAAAATGCAGTATGAAAGTTATCTTGTTGATTGCTGTTCATAGGTTGCAAATCCAGTCTTTTTGCAGTGGTTTCATCAATTGCAATGCAAATTAGCCCTTTGCCTTGTGATGCACAAAAATTCACATTCTCTTGCGTTGCTTTTTCGGCAGCAATAATAATATCGCCTTCATTTTCTCGGCTTTCAGCATCAACAACAATAATGGGTTGGCCATTCTTAAATAAATCTAACGCTTCTTCAATTCTATCAAACATTTTTAAGATTCTCTTTTAATTAATAATTTCTCGGTGTATTTTGCCAAGATGTCAAACTCAATGTTCACAAGGCTTCCAACGTTTAACAAACCCAAATTTGTTTTTGATAAAGTAATTGGAATAATGCAAAGTTCTACAATATTATCATCACATTTATTAATTGTTAAGCTAACACCACTAATTGTAATAGAACCTTTGTAAACAGTATATTTTGAAAACTCAATTGGATATTTTATTGATAAAAACCAAGCTTCTTCACCTTTAATAATATTATCAACAGTAGCAGTTGTATCTACGTGTCCCAAAACATAATGCCCTCCCAAGTAACCATTTGGCTGCATTGGAAGTTCAATGTTTACAAGCGTTTCAGGCTTATAGAATTTAATAATTGTTTTATCAATACTTTCAAGTGAAACAAAAAAAGATAAGTTTTCATCCTCTTTTTTTATAACCGATAAACAAGCACCATCAATAGCAACACTATCACCAATAGTAACTTTATCGAAAATATTGGGGGCATTCACAATCAATGTCCATCCATTTTCTTGAGCAATTACTGAAACTATTTTAGAAGAACCAACAATACCTGTAAACATAACATTCAAATAGTTAATTTTGAATTTGCAAAGTAAGTACATTAATGCCTCATCTCGATTATTTATACCAAGCTTTTCAGTTAGCAAAGCAAGCAAATGCCACGCAAATACGCCCTAATCCTTTTGTAGGTGCTGTTGTTGTTGATGAAAAGGGTGTGGTGATTGGCGAAGGATTTCATCAACAATATGGAGGTGCTCATGCCGAGGTTTTTGCTATTAATGCTGCATTAGAAAAGATTGGAGATCTATCCAAAACAACTTTATATGTTACTTTAGAACCATGCTCTCACTATGGAAAAACACCACCTTGCACCAATTTAATCTTGCAACATAAAATTCCTAGAATAGTAATTGGTTCACTAGATTCTAACCCCAAAGTTTTGGGTGTTAATCTACTTAAACAAAATGGAGTTGAAGTAATTGAATTACTTATTCCAGAAATTGAAAAAATGAATGAAATATTTTTTACCAATCAAAAAAAGAAACGACCTTTTATTCAGCTAAAAATGGCTACAACAATAAATGGCAAAATAGCAGATAGGTTTGGTAATAGCCAGTGGATTAGTAATGTGTCTAGTAGAAAATATGTTCATCAAGAATTAAGAAATAATGTAGATGCTATTTTAACGACTGCAAAAAATATTATTCAAGATAAAGCAAGTTTGAATATTAGGATTGATGAAACTATTAAGGAGTTAAGTGTAATTGCTATTGATAGAGATTTGGATTTGTTAAAACCCGAACATCAATCATTATCTATTTTTTATGAAAGAACAGATACTAAAATTTATCTTCTCTCAAATAAAACATCAGATAATTTACCGCAAAAAGTTGAAATAGTCAATGTTGAATTTGATGAAAATAACTCTTTAATACTCGATGGTTTAGGAGAGAAATTATTGCAACTCAACATTTGCAAAGTCTTATTAGAAGCAGGGTCTAAGCTTTCTAGTCATTTAATAAATAACAATTGGGCAGATGAATTAATAGTTTTTGTAGCACCTAAAATAATAATGGATAAACAAGCAATTAATTTTATTGAGACAGATTCAGAACAACTATTAAGTAATGCAACAAACCTTGAGTTATTAGAAACTAAAGTTCTCGATGGAGATATTGTTTTGAAATACCATTTTACTTAATTATTCCTCTATGAAATCCAAGTCTTTATGAAAAGTTTCTTTAGTAAAAAATAAAGCTAGACAAGCAACTGACATTATTATAATACCGGTAAGCCAACCACTTTTTATAAATGAATAGTTATGCTTAAGTGAATCGAAAATAAATGTTGTTAAAACCAAACTACCACGTACAATATTTGGTACTGTAGTTGTAACTGTAGCTCTAATATTTGTACCAAATTGCTCTGCTGCCATTGTTACAAACAAAGCCCAAAAACCTGTACCAAAACCAAGCAAAGCACATATAAAATAAAATGTATCTACACTGTCGTTAGGTAAGTTAAAAAATAATACTAGGGCAACTATACAAATACTGTAGAAAAACCAAACAGCTTTTTTTCTACTCTTGAAATAATGAGAAACAAAGCCACCCATAAAATCGCTTATTGCAATGGCAACATAAGCCCACATAACGCTTTTGCCTGGGTCTACTTTTTCTGTAACACCCAAATCGTGTGCAAATTTATCGCTGAAGGTTAGAAGTAAACCTATTACATACCAAGTAGGAATACCTATTAGAATTGCTTTTATGTAATTTGTAAACCTTCTCTTATTATTAACAAGCATCAACAAATTGCCTTTTGAAATCTCTTTGCTTTTAATGGTATGAAACATAGTTGATTCTAAAATTCCTGCACGTAGTAACAAAAGTAAAAACCCCATTCCCCCACCTATAAAATAACAAATACGCCAATTTTCAAATGACTCTTTCATAATAAAAGCAAATACAGCTCCACTTAATCCAATACCTGCAACAACACTAGTGCCTAGCCCTCTTTTGTTTTTAGGTAAAATCTCTGTAACTAGTGTAATGCTTGCACCTAGTTCTCCTGCTAAGCCAATACCACTTATAAATCTAATCCAAGCGTATTGCTCTGGCGTTTGCACAAATCCATTAGCAATATTGCCAAATGAATATAAAATGATTGAAGCAAAAAGCACTTTCATTCTTCCAATTTTATCGCCCATAACACCCCATAAAAAACCACCAATCAATAAGCCCATCATTTGAATATTAATAATACGTTTACCAACTTCAATTGCCTCGTCACTTGTTAAACCCATACTTTTTAAAGATGGTACACGAATAATGCTAAAAAGTAACAAATCATATATATCTACAAAATAGCCAAGTGCAGCAATAATTACTGGCAAACTAAAAATGCCAAATTGTTTTTGTGTTTGAGTCATAAATTATTTCGTCAATAAAAATTGTAAAGGAATGTGTAGTCTTCTCGACCAAGCTTTTTCACTATGGTCTTCTCCCTGAAATTCTTTTGTAATCCAATTTTTGCTAGTGTATCCTTTTTGCTTCATTGTAATATCTACAAGCCTTTGGTAAGGTTTATATAAGCTGTCAAGTGTTGCAGTGCCATAATCAAAATAAATTTTATGATTACTGGGGTTGGGCAAATTATTCTTTAAATAGCTGTTAATTAAATTAGGAAAATGGTTGTTGATATTTGTAAATAAAACAGGTAAGTGAGTACTTAAACAAGCTGCACCACCAAATACTTTTGGATATTGGCAAATAGCATATAAGCTTATTAAACCACCCATACTACTGCCTCCTATAAATGTATTTTCTTTATTTTTATAAGTGTTGAAAGTGCTATCAACTCTAGGTTTTAGTTCTTCTGCTATAAATTTTAAATAATTATTAGCTTGTGGTGTATAGTTTTTTAATCTATTAGCGAAGCCAATTGTATCATTACTATTTTCTACATATTGCAATATATTTTCTGGAAAGTATTCAGCAAATCTTTTGTCGCCATTATTCCAAATGCCCACAACTATTGTATTTTTTACAGCATTTGCTTCAACTAAATTATTTAGGGTTTCATCTACTTTCCATTCTTGTTTATTCCATGTAATAGTGCTGTCAAAAAGCATTTGGCCATCGTGCATATACAATACTGCATATTTCTTTTTTGTAGAATAATTTGCGGGCAACCATACATCAACATTTCTTGTATCAACATATTTAGATGCAAATTTTTCTAATCTTAGAATTTTGCCAGATGAAACTTTGGGCAGTTGTGAAAGTGCTTTGCAGTAAAGCATTGTAAAGAGTAGACCTAAAAATATAGATTTAGATAAATGCATTATTTTTTGCTTATTTTTTCATTTAAAATGGCTCTTATTTCGTGTAAAACATCATCTGTTATATCATCTTTTGGAATCAGGAAAAAACTCTTTTCGTTGAAGTATATATGAAAGAAAAAAGCACTCTCAAAGTACTTTGTAAATTGCTGCCATTCCCAAGTTACGTAACCTTTTTCATTATCAATTCTTAATGAATTTTGATTGATATAAGCCGTAAAAGCATCTTTAAACGTAGCTGATTTTTTGTAGATAGATAATGGTAAAATATACCATACGACCAAAAGTAACAATATCCAAATTAATGAACCAATTAAAAAAGGCTGTGGCTGAATTTTGTGCATATAAAATAACACAGCAGATACTATAGCAAATACATTTACTATAATAATTAGAATCTTAATTTCTTTTTGTGCTGTAAAATGCAATCGTAAAGCTTGTATAACTTTTTTCTTGTTATAGCTAAAATGTAGTTCCATTGGGTGTAAAAATAAAGGGTTTTAGTATCGAACAAAATCTATTGTTTAAAACCCAAACTCAATTTATGCTACACGATATTTCTATTGGCGTTTTAATGTTTAACTATACTTTTGAAAACTAGACTGTAAGTATAATAATTTTAAAAAATGCAAATAAATATTCAAGAACTTGAACCTGCAAAACGACAAAGTTGGTTGCAACATTCCATAGCACCTCGACCTATTGCATTTGCAAGTACTATAGATAAAAATGGAAATGTTAATTTAAGTCCATTTAGTTTTTTTAATTTGTTTAGTGCCAATCCTCCAATTCTGATTTTTTCTCCTGCACGCAGGGTGCGTGATAATTCTATAAAACATACACTTGAGAATGTTTTAGAAATTGCTGAAGTGGGTATCAATATTTGCGATTATGATATGGTACAGCAAATGAGCGTTGCTAGTTGCGATTATCCAAAAGGTGTTGATGAGTTTGAGAAAAGTGGGTTTACTAAACAGGCTTCAAGTATAATAAAACCGCCACTTGTAGCTGAAGCAAAAATAAAATTTGAGTGTAAAGTAATAGAAGTTAAAAGCCTTGGAGAAAATAAAGGTGCTGGACAACTAGTAATTGCAGAAGTGTTGATGATGTATGTTGATGAAAGTATTTTAACTGATGATAAACAAAGTATTGACCAAACAAAAATTAATTTAATTGCAAGGCTTGGTGGCGACTGGTATTGCCAAACAAAAAATAATTTATTTAAAGTTCCTAAGCCAAATATTAAATTGGGTATTGGCGTAGACGCCTTGCCACAGAGTATTAGAACAAGTAAAATTTTAAGTGGTAATGATTTAGGAATACTAGCAAATATTGATGAAATGCCTGTTATTAATGCTAGTTTTGAAGACGAAAAATTAAAAAATATTGTTCAATATTTTAGCATCAATCCTCAATCAATGGAAAAGGAAATTCATTTATACGTAAAAGAATTATTGCAACAAAATGAAGTTGAAAAAGCTTGGCAAGTATTACTTATGAATGAATAATTAGCTTATGAAAATTATTATAATATCTGCAACAGAATTTGAATTTAATCCTTCAATTTCAAAAATAAAATCATCGAAAAAGTATGATATAAGTTTTGTTGTTACAGGCGTTGGAATGCTTGCTACTGCTGTAAGGTTAAGTAGAATTATTTATAAGCATAAACCTGATTTAATTATTCAGGCAGGTATTGCTGGTTGTTTTGATATCAATATTAAACTTGGAGAAACGGTTGTAGTAAAAAATGAATTTTTGGGCGATATGGGTGTTGAGGAAAATAATATTTGGAAAGACTTGTTTGATATGAAACTAAAAGACGACTCTTCTGATACCTATGATTCTCCTAATGATTCTAAAGCTATTTATATAAAAGGAAGTATACCTAATAAACATATCAACTATTTTAATCCAACTAATTTGACCACAGTTAATGCCATTACTGTTAATCAAATTACAACGCAACAAATACGTATCAATCAACTAATCGAAAAATACAATCCTACTATTGAAAGTATGGAAGGTGCAGCATTGCATTTTGCTGGAAATTATTTTGATATTCCTTACTTGCAAATTCGTTCTATATCAAACTATATTGGAGAAAGAGACAAGAGTAAATGGAGAATTAAAGAAGCAATTGAAAATTTGAATATTGAACTTGAAAAATTGGTTACTCAATTAACTAAATCGTAATTCTAAAACATTACATTATAAATATGTTCACACTTGCATTTTCACCTTGTCCAAATGACACATTTATTTTTGATGCTTTGGTAAATAAAAAAATTGATACAGAAGGGTTAGAATTTGATGTAGTGTTAGAAGATGTGCAAACTCTTAATGAATGGGCTTTACAAGGCAAAATGGATTTTACAAAAATCAGTTATGGTGTGTTGCCATTGATACTCGAAAATTATAAAATATTGAATAGTGGAGGAGCTTTGGGTAAAGGAGTTGGACCTTTGTTGATTAGCCATCAGGAATTAGGAATTGAGAACTGGGAACAAGAGAACCAAATAGCAATTCCTGGAGAAAATACAACTGCACATTTGCTTTTTACATTAGCTTATCCCAATGCAACTAATAAAAAGTTTATGGTGTTTAATGAGATAGAAAATTATGTTTTACAAAACAAAAATTCCCTTGGTGTCATCATTCATGAAAATAGATTTACTTATCAACAAAAAGGATTAAACAAAGTTTTAGATTTAGGAGAATATTGGGAACAAACTATAAAACTGCCAATTCCATTGGGTGGCATTGTTGCACATAAAAGAGTTGATATAAAAATTGTTAAAAAAGTTGATAGATTAATTAAAAAGAGTTTGGAATATGCTTTCGAACATTATCCAATTATCACTAATTATGTAAAACAACATAGCCAAGAAATGGAAGAAGCTGTTATGAAACAGCATATAGATTTATATGTTAATGATTTTTCTTTAAATTTAGGTATTGATGGAAAAGCAGCAGTAGTAAGACTTTTAGAGGTATACAAAAATATTCATCCAAATACTGAAATAGATTTTGATAATATTTTTTTAAATTAAAACAATGGATAACTATTTACAATCTGCCATTAAACAATTTGAGTATTACAAATTACTTGGCGAAAAAACTTTTGCTCAAATTGAAAATGAAAAATTGTTTTGGCAATACAACAATGAAAGTAATAGTATAGCAATAATTGTACAACATCTATGGGGCAATATGCTATCTCGTTGGACAGATTTTTTAACTACAGATGGAGAAAAAGATTGGCGAAATCGTGATGCTGAATTTGAAAATAAAATTACAACTAAAGAAGATTTATTACAAAAATGGAACGAGGGTTGGCAATGTTTATTCAATACTTTGAATAGCTTAACTGAAGAGGATTTGGTCAAAACAATTTACATACGCAATCAAGGTCAAACTGTTGTTGATGCTATCAACAGACAATTATGTCATTATAGTTATCACGTTGGGCAAATTGTTTTTATTGGCAAAATGATTGCCAATGAAAATTGGTGTTCGTTATCAATATCCAAAGGAAACTCTACGACTTATAACCAAGAAAAATTTGCAAAACCACAACATAATGAGCATTTTACTGATGAATATTTGAACAAAAAGTAAGCTATTGGAGTTTAATAAAAATAAATTAATAATAGCATGACTGCACTAAGCTATTTTTGCAAAATGAAATTATTAGATGGCAAACTTTCTTCTCAAGCAGTTAAAGACGATTTAATTGTGCAAGTTAAAGAATTAAAACAAAATGGCAAACGCCCACCACACTTGGCTTGTATACTTGTTGGTAATAATGGTGCTAGCGAAACTTATGTTGCCAGTAAAGTTAAAAATTGTGCAGAAGTTGGTTTTCAATCTACATTAATACGATATAATGATGAAATAAGTGAAGAGGAATTGTTGATAGCGATTAATAAACTCAATAACGATGAGGCTGTTGATGGTATTCTTGTTCAACTGCCTTTGCCAAAACAAATCAGCGAACAGAAAGTTATTGAATCTATTTCTCCAACAAAAGATGTTGATGGCTTTCACCCTATAAATGCCGGAAAATTGGTGCAAGGTTTTCCTACTTTTATACCTGCCACGCCTTATGGAATGATATTAATGTTTGAATATTTTGATATTGACACCAAAGGTAAAAATGCTGTGGTTATTGGACGTAGCAATATTGTTGGTCGTCCAATGAGTGTGTTATTAAGTGGCAATTATAAATATGGAAATTGTACTGTAACCATTTGCCATAGTCACACAAAAAATCTTGAAGAAATTTGCAGTAAAGCCGATATTTTGGTTACAGCAATAGGTAATCCTGGAATGATAAAAGCTAATATGATAAAGCAAGGTGCTGTTGTAATTGATGTTGGTATTACACGTGTTGAAGATGCTACTGCACTAAGAGGATTTAGAATAAAAGGCGATGTCGATTTTGATGATGTTGCCACAAAAGCAAGTGCTTTAACACCTGTGCCTGGTGGCGTAGGATTAATGACTATTGCAGGTTTGCTTAAAAATACTATGTATGCATATTTGCATAAAGATCAATAAAAATATGCATAGCATATTTTTATTGCTTCTTGTCCAATCTCCAACAATTCTATTTAACAACTGTGGCGTTGGCACCATTCAAAATTTGTAATTCTATTTAGCAAAATATTTAATGATTGAAACAATCCATACTACAAAACTTCCAGTAATGGAATCTTTTTACACCTTGCAAGGAGAAGGCTTTTATGCAGGTAAGGCTGCATATTTTATAAGGCTTGGCGGCTGCGATGTAGGTTGTGTGTGGTGTGATGTAAAGGATAGCTGGAATGCAGATGCTCATCCAAAATTTAGTGTTGAAGAAATCGTTGCCAAACTAAATTATGAAGTAGGAAACGACAAACGACAAACGACAAACGTTAAACCAATAATCGTAATCACAGGTGGAGAACCTTTACTACACAATTTAGATGAATTAACTGAAACACTTCAACAGCAAGGCTTTCAAACCAATATAGAAACTTCAGGGTCATCTCCTTTAAGTGGTAGTTGGAACTGGATTTGTCTTTCTCCTAAAAAATTTAAAGCACCATTGCAAGAAGTTTTAAATGTTGCCCACGAATTAAAAATTGTTGTGTTTAATAAAAGCGATTTTGATTGGGCAGAAAAACACGCAGCATTGGTTAATGATAATTGTAGATTATATCTTCAACCAGAGTGGGATAAACGAAATGATATGACACCATTAATTATTGATTATATAAAGGCAAATCCACAATGGCAATTAAGTTTACAAACCCACAAGTACATTAATATTCCATAGTTTATCCTTTAAACTTAATCAATCTTTCTACAGCAGCATCAAGTGTTTCTTGTTTTTTTGCAAAACAAAAACGTAATACTTTATTATCTGTTTTATTGTTGTAAAAAGATGATAATGGAATGGTAGTGATACCATAATCTTTTGTAAGCCTTACTGCTAAATCAAAATCACTTTCATTACTAAAATGTTCATAGCTATAACATTCAAAATAACTACCAAAGCTTGGCAATAGTTTAAATGGTGTTTGCTGCATTTGTGTTCTAAAATAATCACGTTTTGCTTGTAGCTCTTTTCCTAAATTTTTATACGCATCTTGATTTTGTAAATAAGCTGCAATGCCTACCTGCATTGGGCTATTGCAACTAAAACAATTAAATTGATGTATTTTTCTAAACTCATTTGTTAATGCTTTTGGTGCAATACAATAACCCAATTTCCAACCTGTGCAGTGATAAGTTTTACCAAACGAAAAACACACAAAACTTCTTTCAAATAATTCAGGATATTTCAACATACTTAAATGTTGTTTATTATCAAAAATTAAATGTTCATATACTTCATCACTTAAAATAAAAAGATTGTATTGCTGCACAATTTGTTTTAATTCTGCAATATCATTTTCGCTCAACACCATACCAGTTGGGTTGTGTGGGCTATTAAGCATTATCATTTTAGTTTTACTTGTAATCCTTGCTCTCACTTCGTCCCAAGGAATATTATAGTTGGGATATTGTAAAGAAATTAAAATTGGCACAGCACCATTTACTTCTATGTTTGGTATATAACTATCATACGCTGGTTCAAAAACAATAACTTCATCACCTTTATTGAGTACTGAAGTAAGTGCAGTATAAATGGCATAAGTGCCACCAGGTGTAATGGTTATTTCAGCATCTGCGTTAACATTGTTGCTATATAAATTTAAACATTTTTGTGCCAGTCTTTCTCTAAGCAATGGCAAGCCATTCATATGCACATATTGATTAAGACCTTGCTGCATTGCATTATTTACAAGGCTTACAAGCTCTTCACTCATATTAAAATCTGGAAAACCCTGACCAAGATTGATAGCTTTATGTTGCACAGCCAAACTGCTCATTACAGTAAAAATGGTTGTGCCAATATTGGGAAGTTTTGATTGTATTTGCATTGATTGTTTTTATTAAATTAATTTACTTTTTTATTATTTCCAATACATCTTCATCATCTTCAATATTATTCATTTCTCTTAATATTTGTGGGTATCGCCAGCTTACTCTATTACTCATTGGCACCACTGTAAATACTTTTGGGTTGGGTAAACAAGCAATAATTTTTGCAGCTTCTTCTCGTGTTAAATTTTTTGCAGGTTTATGAAAATAAGTTTGTGCAGCAGCTTCAATACCAAACACACCTTCTCCCATTTCTATTGTATTTAAATACACTTCCAAAATTCTACGTTTGCCCCAAGTCCATTCAATCATTTTTGTAAAATACATTTCTGGCACTTTGCGTATGTAGCGTGTAATGCCACCACCTTGCCACAAAAAAACATTCTTAGCAACTTGTTGTGTAATAGTGCTTGCACCACCGCCCAATGGCACTTTACTTTTCTTATTTTTCTTTTTAGGTTTCAGGCTTTTTTCAATAGCGTCCCAATCAAAACCACTGTGGTCTGGAAAAGCTTGATCTTCGCTTGCAATAGCTGCCAGCTTTACGTTGTAGCTTATATCATTCCAACTTACATAATCTCTTTTTAAACCATAACTAAAGCTATTACTTATTTGTGTAATAGTTATTGGAGGCATTAACCATTTGCAAATAATTATATAAACCAATGATGTAATAAAGCACCACAATAAAATTTTTTTAGTAAACTGCCACAGTTTTTTCATAAGCAAATATTAAAAAATTAAATAGAAAGTATAACAATAATTTGCCTCTATCTTCGCTGTAGTGAAAGCAACTATTTACAAATCTACTGGCAGTTGGTATATTGCTCAAACGCAAGATGGGCAAGTGTTTAATGCACGTATAAAAGGTATTTTTAAAATTGGAAATATTACCAGCACAAATCCAATTGCTGTGGGCGATGAAGTTGAAATGGTAATTGAAAATGAATTGGAAAATACAACAACCATTACTAAAATTTATGATAGAAAAAATTATGTAGCTCGTGTATCGCCACACAATAAACACAAACATCATATTGTTGCAAGCAACGTTGACCAAAGCGTTTTGTTTGCAACTTTAAAGAATCCAAAAACATCACAAGGCTTTATTGATAGATTTTTAGTGGCTTGCGAAATGCATCACATACCTGCTATTGTAGTTTTTAATAAAGCTGATATTTACGAAGAAAAAGAGATAGAAAAATTTTTTCATTTGCAAGAAATGTATCAACAAATAGGATACAAAATTATTTTGGCAAGTATGCAAACCCAAGATGGGCTTGACATTATAAAGAATGTATTGAAAGATAAAACAACTTTATTGAGTGGACATAGTGGCACTGGCAAGTCAACTTTTATTAATAATTTGTTTCCAACACTTGAAGTAAAAACTTTAGAAGTTAGTGATTCTAGTGGCAAAGGAATGCACACAACTACTTTTGCTCAGATGTATAATTTGCCTTTTGGTGGTAGTATTATTGACACACCAGGCATTAAAGAATTGGGGTTGGTAGATATTACAAAGCAAGAATTAAGTGGCTATTTTCCCGAAATGAAAAGGCATTTAAACAACTGCAAATTTAATAACTGCTTGCATATTGAAGAACCAGGTTGTGCTATTAAACAAGCTATTGGTAGCAATGAAATTAGCTTTGATAGATATCAAAGCTATTACAATATTTTAGAGAGTTTATAAGTTATTTATTTTTAAAAGCTTCAATAAACTGTTTGGTATAATCACTTAAAACCAATCTTCCACTGATTGCAGCACGTTGCATTAAAAGTTCATCCCAATGTTCTGTACCAGACCAAAATGCTCGTTTAATTTCCATCATAGCTTCAGGAGATTGTGTGGATAATTTTTTTGCAAACTCGTTAGTTTTTGATGACAATTCAACAAAAGTGTCCAAAACTTCAGCGTACATGCCTTTTTGCTTTGCCCAACTAGCACTTCTAAAATTACTTGCATCAATGGCTAATTCATAAGCAGCATTATTGCCAATTTTCTTTTCTACAACTGGTCCTACTACAAATGGACCAATGCCTACAGCAAGTTCACTGAGCTTAACACTAGCAAATTGTGTTGCAAATGCATAATCACATGCACTAATCAATCCTACACCTCCACCAATGGCTTTCCCATGCACTTGTGCTATTATAAATTGTGGACATTTACGCATTGCATTAATCACATTTGCAAAGCCACTAAAAAATTGTAATCCTTGTTCTTTATTTTCAATAGCAATTAACTCGTTAAAGCTTGCACCTGCACAAAATGTTTCTTTTTCTGGAGAGTTTGCAGTTGAACCGCTTCTTAAAATAAGCACCTTGGCATTCTTGTCAAATGCAGCATTGGTAAATGTTTCGGCTAATTGCTTTAATATTTGAGATGGAAGAGAATTATGTTGTGGTGTAAAAAACTCTATAATACCAACATTATTCTCTACTGTGTATTTTACATAATCTAACTGCATAAAAAATATTTATGCAATATTAGTGTAAGCCAGTTAAGTCAAAAAAACTATACTATTAGATTTTATTTTTCTAATAAAAAATTACGCATTTTTCTTTTTCGGGGTTGTTTGCTTTGCATACTCCAAAATAGCGTCAATGGTTTTTTTACTTGGTGCTAGCGTCTTCTTTTTCAAGTCGTCAAGTTGTTTTTGTGTTTTTCTTAATTGTTTTACTTCTTCTTGTAATGCTACGTCTGTTTGCAAGGCTTTATCAATTGCCATTTTTAAAATGGGTGACGCCTCGCCATACAAAAACTGCATTAGCTGTTGATGTGAAAATTTTCGCATACATCTATTAGATTAGCTGTTATAAATTTACAGCTTTCGAAGGGTAGATGCGGAATGTAGATATAAAACGAGTGTGGATAACTTTTATTGTGCTGGCTAGAAATTAGTTTTTTTCATTTTGTATAATAAAAACATCTTCTCCTTTCTTTTTCATGAAGTATCTTTCTCTTGCAAATTTTTCTAAAGTTTCTTTACTTGTTTTTATGTCGCTCAATTCTTGTTTTGCAATTTCAGTTTGTTTTTTAAAGTAATCTTCTTTTTGCTCTAATTGTCTTAATTCTTCAAGTCGTTTTCTTTGAGTAAACAAATCTGTGTCATCAAAAAATACAATCCATACTAATACAAATACAACTGCAATTAAATATTTGTTTAAAAGTATAGATGCATATTTTTTCATAGTGTGAAAATAAAAATATAGTGTAAAAAAAAAACTAATGTGTAAAACTCATTTTTTCGGTAACCCCTAGGCTAAACAATGCAAAATCGTATTTTACAGGATCATTTGCATCTAATTGTTTTAAGTAGCTTGTAAGTTCCAGTGCTGTTTGCCAACTAGCTTTTTTGTTATTGAGTAATTGATAATGATTAGCTACATTCATAACATGTACATCTAGTGGAATAATCAATTGACTGGATTTAATATTTTTCCAAATCCCAAAATCAACTTCATTTTTATCATTTCTTACCATCCATCTAAAATACATATTTAATCTTTTACAAGCACTATTTTTATTAGGCGATGCAATATGTTTTTGTGTTCTTATTGGG